>NZ_JAPWCC010000028.1:0-22939 GCF_041433735.1 Gemella sp. 20925_1_85
AATATAAGAAACCAATGAATCTTGTGTTTTGGATTTTTTATTTGTATTATTAATTAAAACGTTTTACAATTTATTTAAATAATATAAATTATATTTTAAGTAAAAACGGTATCATATAATTATAGAATGATAATAGTTATTAATACTATTTGCAAAAATTAAATAAAAGAGGTGTAAAGAATGTCGATTCTAAAAAAGGCATGGTTATATATAACCAGAAAAAGTTTTAAATCATTAGTTATTTTTTTAATATTAGCTACTATGTCATCATTAATTTTAAGTACTATATCAATTAAAAAATCAACTGATGCTTTATCAAAAGAAACTTTTCAAAATATTACTAGTAGTTTTTCTATGGAGATAAATAGAAAGACCAATCAAGGGACTGCTAGGGGGGCAGGTAACTTAATAGGCGAGGATATTGAGAAGATAAAAAATCTTCCAGGAGTGAAGAAATATATTAAAAGAATGAACGTAAGTGCGGATCTAATTGACTTAGAGCCTTTAAAACTTGCGAATCATCAGCAAGAAGAGAAAAACAACAAGCAAAGACAACTTTTCTCTAAAACGGTTATCGTAACTGGAACTAATGATTCTTCTTTAGATGATAGATTCTCTGCAGAGACGTTAAAATTACAAGATGGACGCCATCTAACTGATAAAGATAAAAATTCTGTTTTGATTCATGAAGGTTTTGCTAAGAAGAATAAAGTTAAAGTTGGTGATAAAATCAAATTAAAAGGTAATCCAAATGACGCAGATAATGAGAAAAAATCTGATAAAGAGGTTGAGGTTACTGTAGTTGGTATTTTTGGAGGTCAGAATAAAGGTGCTACTTCTAGTCATATGGAACTATATGATAATATTTTTATAGCTGATACTCAAACAACAAAAACTTTATATAACTATGAAGATGGTAAAGAAATTTATCAAGATGCAACATTCCTTGTCGATGGAAAAGATAAAGTTGATAGTATAATAAATGATGCTAAAAAGCTTCCTATTAATTGGAAACAGTATATGTTAGTTAAGAGTAATCAGAACTTCCCAGCTCTTCAACAATCATTAGACACAATTTATAGTCTAACTAATGGTGTATTCATAAGTACAATAGTATTTAGTATAGTGATTCTATCGCTAATATTATTCTTATGGATAAATAGTAGAAGAAAAGAAATCGGTGTAAGTTTAGCGATTGGTATGACTAAAGCGAGCATCATAGGACAATTTATTCTTGAGGTTCTATTAATTAGTATTCCAAGCTTTATCGCTTCATATTTCGTAGGAAGTGCAATTAGTCAAAATATCGGAAATCAGATACTACAACAATCTATTAAATCTGTAAGTAAAACTATTTCAAATCAAGCTAATGGAGTTAATCTAGGTGCTAATGCTGAAGTAGAGGGAGCTAATAAAATTATAACTGCCTTAGATGTAAGTGTTAGTATGGATAATATGCTAACAGTGGTACTTGTTGGTATTGCAATAATTGTCATTGCTGTAGGAATTGCATCTAGCAGATTAGCATATAGAAAACCTAAAGATTTATTATCTGATATTAATTAATGTAAGGAGAAGCCGATGAGTATTTTTAATAGGGCATATCTTTATATTATTAGAAAAAAAGTTAGAAGTAGTATTTTGTTTTTAATAGTGACACTAATATCATTTTTCTTATTAAGTGGTAGTGTTTTGAATACTACAGTAAATAATATTTCTAAAAATTTATATAAAGATGTTAACTTTGGATTTAATATAGAAAGTACAGACAAATCCAATAAAGAAATAGAAAAGGATACTTTGAAAAAAATTGAAGAATTAAAAGGAATATCTACGAAAAATTATATTTTTTCTAAACCAGTTGTTGTTGAAGGAAAAAAGGTAGTTCAAGAAAATCAAAATATTACTTTAAACGATGAAATAAAAAATAAAAGTAATTTAGTGATGATGAATGGTATTACTGCTTCTAAAAGTAATATTGATTTTAAGAGTGAAGTTTTAAAATTAGAAAAGGGAAGACATATTGAAGAAAATGATAATAATAAAATCATGATTCACGAAAAATTTGCCGAATTAAATAATGTTAATTTGGGTGATAAATTTAAATTATCACAAGAAGGTAAAACATTAGAGTTAGAAATTGTTGGAATCTACTCTGGTGAAAAGACTAATACCTTTAGTGGTTTAAGCTCAGATTTTATTGAAAATACAGTTTATACCGATTATAAATCAAGTCAAGAATTATCAAATTTAATAGCTAATAATAAAGTTACTTCAGTAGAATACGGAGTTGAAGATCCTACTAAGTTAGACGATGTAATTAAAGCTGTTGAGAATTTAGGAATAAATAACTTAATGGTCTCTAAATCAAATAAAAATTATGAGCTGGTTACATCATCAGTAGAAAGTATAACGAAAATAACTAATATGATAAGAATAGGTAGTGTTGTAGTTGGAGTAGTTATACTATCATTAATATTAATGTTTTGGGTTCGTGAAAGAACCTACGAAATTGGGATTTTACTGTCGTTAGGAACTAGTAAGGTAAACCTGGTGTTACAATTTATAGTTGAGGTAATATTGGTAACAATATTTGGTCTAATGATTGCACTTGGTATAGAGATAGCGACTATTAAGTATTTAGCGAGCAATGTGGGAAGTATATTTTCCGAGGAACTACCAAAATCAATAGCTGATGAATTAATGAAGATGTCTGTTAATGGAATAGATATTGTTAATCTAGTTATAATAATGATAGCTATAGTGATTATTTCGGTAGTTGTGGCGTTATTGCCAATCTTGAAGATGAAACCGAAGAAAATTTTAACGAATATTAATTAGTGAGGAATAAGAGATGTCGATTTTTAAATTGAAAAATGTAAGTTACTTATATGATAATAGTAAGTCAAAAGTTTTAAGTGGAATTACTTATAATTTTGAGGTAGGGAAGTTTTATGCGATAGTAGGTAAGTCAGGAGCAGGGAAATCAACTTTACTATCGTTATTAGCAGGCTTAGATAGTCCTTCAAGTGGAGAGATATTATTCAATAATACTAATATTGAAAAAATAGGTTTTAGTGAACATAGACGTAAAGATATTTCTTTAGTCTTCCAAAATTATAACCTAATCGATTATCTGACTCCACTAGAAAATCTAAAACTTGTTTCAAAAAATGCAAGTAAGGATATTCTATTAAAGCTAGGATTAGAAGAAGAACATGTTAATCGAAATGTTATGAAGCTTTCTGGTGGGCAGCAACAACGTGTAGCTATAGCAAGGGCATTAGTATCTGAAGCCCCTATAATTTTAGCTGATGAACCAACAGGGAACTTAGATGAAAGTACTGCAGAAGAGATAATTGAAATCTTGAAAAAGGTAGCTGTAGAAAATAATAAATGTGTTATCGTAGTTACTCACAGTAATCAATTAGCGAGTGCTGCTGATGTAGTATTAGAGTTAAAAGATAAAAAGTTAAAAGTTAAATAAGTAAAAAGCGAGATTGACTTTAGAAATTGATTGTTTAAATTCAAAATTCTTAAGTTGATCTCGCTTATTTTATTAATTAATTATAAGTGATTTTTTAAACAAAATAGTTTGTCAAGTTCGTTTAGTGCTTCTTCAAAGCTATAAACAAGTGTTCCATGTTTTAAAATACCACCTAGAACATAGTGATTCATTGCATAACTTGGAATATCGTATTTGTTTGCAGATTTTAATCGAATATCAGAATTTATTGCGATAATTTTTTTCTTAAGTGCAATTGCAATCCCTAATTCGACCATTACACCACTATCTTCGTTTGTAATATCAGCCAAGAAGATGTCACAGTTTTTAACAGCTTCTGTGTCGCCATTAAAAATATCTTGGGGTGTAGGTAGAGTTTGTTTGTCTTCATTAAAAGGCTGTTCTATTGGATTAAAAACTGATAATCTTTCTCCAAATTTTTCTTTTAATAATTTTCCTTCTTTTAAACGTTGAGCTACTTCTGCTTCGTTAAATAATGCTCCAGCTAAATAAAGTTTCATAGAATAGTCCTCCTTTGTCTTTAATAAAATTATAATATATAAGTGGATAGTTTTACAACTAAAGTATAAAGAAATTGATAGTGATTATATGTCCTACTAGTTATTTTAGCTGAATTCTATTATAATAATTAATGAAGTAAAGAATATATATGTGAGGAATTTATTGATGAAAAGTGTAGTACTTTGTGAAAAGCCTTCGGTTGCTCGTGATATTGCGAGGAATCTTGGTGCAAAAAATAATAAAAATGGTTGTCTTGAAGGGGATAAGTATGTAGTTACTTGGGCATTAGGTCATTTAATCACCCTTCAAACTCCTGATAAATATAAGGAATTTAATAATGTGAGTTTAGAGAATTTACCGATGATTCCAAAGTTTATGAAAACAGAAATAATTAAGAAAACTTTTAAACAGTATAAAGTAGTAGAAAATGCTTTAAATAGGAAAGATGTTAATGAAGTTATCAATGCGACTGATGCAGGTCGTGAAGGAGAACTTGTTGCTCGTTATATTATTGATAAGGCGAAATGCAATAAAAATGTAAAAAGATTATGGATTTCTTCTGTGACAGATAAGGCGATTAAAGATGGATTTAGAAATCTAAAAGACGGGAAAGAATACCTAGGATTATATCATTCAGGTATAGCTCGTGCTAATGCGGACTGGCTAGTTGGTATTAACGCATCAAGGGCATTAACATTAAAGTATAATGCCTCACTTAACTGTGGTCGTGTTCAGACACCTACGTTGCAGATGGTTTTTGAAAGAGAAGAAAAAATTAAACAGTTTAAACCAAAAGACTATTATACTTTTGAAGCTCAAATCGATGGGGTGAAATTTAGTTGTGGTAACAGTGAGTTTAATCTGGAAAAAGCAGAACAATTTATTAAAAAGAATATTAATAAAGAAATTAAATTTAACGATGTTCAGAAAAAAGCTAAAACTTCATCAGCAAAACCTTTATACAATTTAACTGATATTCAACAAACAGCTAGTGCGTTATTTGGTATGTCACCGAAACAAACGTTAAATATTGTTCAAAGTTTGTATGAGAGACATAAGGTGTTAACTTATCCAAGAACGGATAGTAGATATTTAACTAGTGATATGAAGAACACTCTAAAAGATCGTATCCAAGCAATTGGCGGAGATTTTAAAGAAACTACTGCAAAATTACTTAAAGTAAAAGACTATAATACTAAGAAAATTATTAACAATGCAAAAGTTAGTGATCACCACGCCATTATTCCAACTGAGCAAAGACCTAATTACATGTCGATGTCAGATATGGAGACTAAAATATATAATTTAGTAGCAAAGAGGTTTTTAGAGAATTTATTACCTGAGTATAAATACGAAGAAACTACGTATTCGTTTAATATTGAAAATAAAGTATTTTCTGCAAAGGGATTAAAGGTAATTCAAGAGGGATATAAAGAATTAAGTAGAGAAGAATTACAGGACAAAACTATTAACCTTCAAAATAATAATCATAAACTGGAATCATTAGTTTATAATAAAAAACAAACAACACCGCCTAGTTACTATACTGAAGGTACGCTAATTTATGCTATGGAAAATCCATTTGAGTTTGTAGATGATGAGAATGAAAGAAAAATTCTTAAAGAAACTAACGGTATTGGTACTGTGGCAACACGTGCAGATATATTAGAAAAATTATTTACTAATGATTACTTAGTTTTAGATAATGGTCGAATCAAAACTACTAATAAAGCGAAACAACTTCTAAACTTAGTACCTAAAAATCTTAAGAGTCCGTCTTTAACAGCGGTTTGGGAGAAACAATTAGACAATATTGCTAGGAACAAACTTTCAAAAGATAAGTTCTTGAATGATGTAAAAGACTATACTAAATCATGTATTGCAGAAATTAAAGATAGTGAAGATAGATTTAAACACGATAACATTAGTGGTAAAAAATGTGAAGAGTGCGGTAGTTTTATGCTTGAAGTAGATAAAAAAGGAACAAAGATGCTGAAATGTTCTAGTCCTTCGTGTCGTAATCGCAAGGTCATTAGTAGATTAACAAATCTTCGTTGCGATAATTGTCATAAGAAGATGACATTATTCGGTAATGGTGAAAATGCTACTTATCGTTGTCAATGTGGTAATTCTTTGAAACAAAAAGAAGTAGATAAACGAATTAAATCTAGTAAAAAAGACAAAGCGAGTCGTGTAGATATGAAAAAATACATGAAACAAGAAAAATTAGAAAATAATGCTTTAGCAGGTTTAGCTGGATTGAAATTAAAATAAGGTGCTGACCCAAAAGATCTAAACTTAAACAAAGTGTATATGAGAACTCATAGACGCAGTGGTTTATTGATATCTAAATTCACTTAATAAAAGCTTTTTAGATATCTAATAAACTTTGCGTGGGTGACTCTACAAAATCGATTTCTCCGAAATCACGATTTTTGAGTCACTCCTAATGTAAAATTATTTGTAGTGTAATATATATTTTAATTAAATTTATTGATTAATTATGGCTGATAAATTAACTTTTTTCACTTTAATCTAGTGTTTAAAACAAGTCTATGCTATAATATATATTGAAAAAATTTGTCTGAGAGGTAAATGATGAAATATGTATCAGTGGCTGTAGATGGGCCAGCAGGATCAGGAAAAAGCACAATAACAAAAATGGTAGCAAAATCATTAGGATTCAACTATGTTGATACTGGTGCAATGTATAGAGCTTTAACGTTTAATTTCTTATCTAATGGGTTAGATGAATTAGAAGAAGAAAAAATTAAAGAATTATTGAGTAAAACAGACTTCAAAGTTGAATATGTCGATGGAGTTCAATATGTTTATGTTAATGATGTGGAAGTAAGTGATAAAATTAGAACTGCGGAAGTATCGAAATTTACTTCATTATTCGCTAAATCTCCAGCGGTGAGAGATTTCTTAATTGATACTCAAAGAAATCTAGCGAATACTAATAACATTATTATGGATGGTAGAGATATCGCATCTGTAGTACTGCCTAATGCTGATGTTAAAATTTTCTTAACTGCGTCAGTTGAAGAGAGAGCTAGAAGAAGAGTACTAGATTTCGAACGTCAAGGTATCGAAAATGTAGACTTTGAAAAAGTAAAAGAAGACATTAAAGCGCGTGATTGGCAAGATGAAAATAGAGATATTGCACCGCTTATTAAAGTGGAATCAGCTACACTGTTAGATACAACTAGCTTAACTATCGATGAGGTTGTTGAAAAGATGACTGAACTAGTTAAAAGTGTAGAAAAATAGAAATTAGTAGGAGAGTACTATGTATAATTTTATTAGAAAGTTATTAGCATTATATTATAAAATTTTTTACAAGGTTACTATTGTTAATAAAGAAAAAATTGAAAATGCTAAAGGTGTTGTAATTTCAGGTAATCATTTGAGTAATCATGATCCTTTATTATTCCCTGCATTTTTCGATAAGAAAATTCGCTTCATAGCAAAAGAAGAATTGTTTAAAATTATTTTTGTGAAACAGGCTTTAGAAGCTACTGGAGCAATACCAATTAAACGTGGAACGTTTGATAGAACTGCGATAAATAACAGTATTAAATTACTTAGAGAAGGAGAAGTTGTTGGGATTTTCCCTGAAGGAACTCGCTCGCACTCTAAAGAACTAGATTTAGGAGAGTCTCATAATGGAGCTTCATTTATAGCGACTAGAGCAAAAACAAAAATTATCCCATTTGCAATTATACCTAGTAAAAATTTCAGAATTTTTTCTAGTATTAAGATCGTTGTTGGTGATGAGATTGATGCTGCGGCATTAAAAGAAGAAGGTAAGAGTCATGATGAAATTACTGCGATTTTAATGGAGAGCATTTCTGAACTGATTTCAAAGGAGAAGTAAAGTGTACGAAAAAACTATAAAATTCAAATTAGAAAAAAAATTCTTCAATCAATCAGGATTTCTAGATAATAAATATGTTTATGATTGGATGAATTTGGCTAAAAAATATTATTTAAATGGTTTAGGTATTGATATTGATTCATTAATAAACTATGATTTATATTATGCTGATATTGACGTTAAGTATTCAATTAGATCAAATATCAGATACAATAGCCAAGATATCTTTATTAAAACATGGATTGAAAAACATAGTGGTATTAAAACTATATTTTCATATGAATTCTATGTGGATGGGGAAGTTGTGATTCTTGCAACAAGTTCTCACAATATTCTTGGTACTGATAGTGATAGAGCTATTAGAATTGACCGTAACTTACCGAAATGGGATCAAATCCTTAAAGATGTAGTAGGTAATGAATATACAGAGTAAGTTTTTTAATAAAAATGAGCAGCTAGTAACTATATAATTTATGGTTATTAGTTGTTTATTTTTGATTAGCGTCTAAATTATTACTGTAAAAAAATTAATTATTTTAAATATCAATGATATAACTAGTTTTATTTACAATAGCCACTTTAATTGATAAAATATCTATTTTGTTATATACTTTAAGGTGGTTTAAAATGTAATAATTTTAAAATTAGAAATATTGAAAAAAAGAAGAAAGGTAGATAGTATGATATATTTAGATAATTGTGCTACAACTAAACCGTATAAAGAAGTGCTTGATACATTTGTTGAAGTTAACAATTCTTATTTTGGTAACGCTGCTAGTATCAATAAATTTGGGAAAACAACTAATAAACTTCTTTCAGCTGCCAGAGGACAAGTAGCATCTATCTTACAAGTAGCGGAAGATAGTATATTTTTCACATCCTGTGCTACTGAAAGTAATAATATAGCTTTACTTGGGAGTGTAGAACATAAAAAAGATTTTGGTAATAGAATTATTGTTTCGAAAATCGAACACCCTTCAGTTTTAGAGTCTTTTAGAGAATTAGAGAGAAGAGGGTTTATATTAGACTATTTAAATGTTGATGAAGATGGAGTAGTCGATTTAAATCATCTAAAATCTTTACTAACAAAAGAGACAATTTTACTAAGTGTAATGCAAGTTAATAATGTTTTTGGGACAATTCAACCAATAGAAGAAATTTCAGAGATTTTAAAAGATTATCCTAAAGTTCATTTCCATGTTGATGGAGTACAAGGGGTATTAAAAGATAAACTTGATTTATCAAAAGTTGATAGCTACGCTATTTCAGCACATAAATTTCACGGTATAAAAGGTGTAGGTGTGCTGTATTTAAAATCTAGAAGAACAGTTCACAATATTACTTTTGGTGGAGGTCAAGAAGACGGTTTACGTAGTGGAACGGTAAATGTTGCAGCTGCGGCAAGTCTTGCGAAAGCTTTGAGATTATCACAGGAAAAAGTAGAAATTGTAAAAGCAAAACATAAAGAATTTAAG
Source organism: Gemella sp. 20925_1_85 (assembly GCF_041433735.1). Taxonomy (NCBI): domain Bacteria; kingdom Bacillati; phylum Bacillota; class Bacilli; order Caryophanales; family Gemellaceae; genus Gemella; species Gemella sp. 20925_1_85. The sequence goes on from NZ_JAPWCC010000028.1 coordinate 9,383, forward strand.
ACTATGATTATTGAAGGATTTTCAAAATATAATCATATAGTAATTAATTCTCCGTTAAGTGAAAAGTATATTGATTCAATAATAAATATCAGTTTACCCAAAATTAAAGGAGAAGCAATAGTTAATGCCCTTAATGAAAGAGGGATAATGGTTTCAACTACGAGTGCTTGCTCATCAAAAACTTTCCATCTAAATGAGGCTCTTTTTGCAAGAGGGTTATCGAGAGAGAATATAGAAGGAAGCATTCGTGTAAGTTTTTCGAATGAGACTACTAAACAAGAAGTTGAAACATTTATTGAAGTATTCATCGATGAATATAATAAAAAATTTAAAGAGGTAATTGAAAGTGGAATTTAGTCATATTATAGTAAGATATGGAGAACTTACATTGAAATCTGGTAACAGAAATGAGTTCTTAAAAAAATTAACAAAAAATATTCGTTACAACCTTCAAGGGTTAACAGGTTTCCATGTCCAAACAAAAAGAGATAGAATGTATATTCATCTAGATCATAACGAAGATGTTCAAGAAATCATGGAGAGATTAAAAAAAGTTCCAGGTATTCACAATTTTTCTCCTGTATTAAGAGCAGGATTAGATGTTGAAGAAGCAAAAAAAGTTATAGATAGACTTTTAGAAACTAAATTGGATAAAGAATATAAATTTAAAATCCAAACTAAACGACCTAACAAAAACTTCCCACACAATACTAACGAATTAAATAACGTATTTGGAAGTCATGTTCTAATTAATTATAAGAATTTAAAAGTAAATGTTAAACAACCAGATTTTATAATTAATGTTGAAGTGAGAAGTGAAGGAATTTTTATCTTTACTGACTTTATTAAAGGTGTAGGAGGATTCCCAGTAAATACTTCTTCTAAAGCATTGTTATTATTATCGGGAGGTATTGATTCTCCAGTTGCTGCTCATACACTACAAGTAAAAGGTGTTGAAGTTGAAATGATTCACTTCCAATCACCACCATTTACTTCAGCTGAAGCTTTACAAAAGATATTTGATTTAACAATTAAATTAAGTCAAGTTGTGGGTAGAATTAAACTTCATGTTGTTAACTTTACAAAACTACAAACAGAAATTGTAAAACGTGTACCTTCAAACTACACAATGACTTCAACTAGAAGATTTATGTTACGTATAGCTGAAGAAGTAGCCAAAAAAGAAGGATGTTTAGCTATTGCAACAGGTGAATCTCTTGGTCAAGTAGCATCGCAAACTTTAGAGTCAATGAATTGTATTAACGAGGTAACTAATTTACCGGTTTTACGTCCATTATTAACTATGGATAAAGTTGATATAATTAAAATAGCGCAAGAGATTGATACTTTGGAGATTTCTAACTTACCATTTGAAGATTGTTGTACAATCTTTACACCTAAAGCGCCAAAAACTAAGCCAAGATTAGAGAAAATTAAAGGATATGAAGCGCGTGATGATTACTCAGATCTTATCGCTGAAACACTTGATAGTGTAGAAACTTATTTATTTGATAAGAATGGTAGAGTAGTAACACAAGATATGAAAGAACAAGAAGTTAAAAAAGAAGAAAAAGATGATTTTTCTGGATTACTATAAAATAGAAAGAGAGACAATTAATGGAAAAAAAAGTAATAGTAATAGGTGCAGGTTTAGCAGGAAGTGAAGCTGCTTGGCAACTAGCAAAACGTGGTGTTAAAGTAGATCTTTATGAAATGAGACCTAAAAAAATGACACCTGCTCATAAAACACAAAATTTTGGAGAATTAGTATGTTCTAACTCATTAAGAGCAAATAACATAACTAATGCTGTAGGTCTTTTAAAAGAAGAGATGAGAATGTTAGATTCTATTATAATTAAATGTGCAGATGCGACACAAGTACCTGCAGGTGGTGCATTAGCCGTAGATAGAGATAAATTCTCAGAGATGATTACTGAAACAATTAAAAATCATCCGAATATTAATGTAATTGGTGAGGAACTTCCAACAATACCTAAAGGTGATATTCCTGTAATTGTTGCGACAGGTCCACTTACATCAGACGCATTAAGCCAAGATATTAGAAATTATACAAAACAAGATGGATTATACTTCTACGATGCTGCGGCTCCTATTATCGAAAAAGATTCAATCGATATGGATAAAGTTTACCTTAAATCAAGATATGATAAAGGTGAAGCTGCTTACCTAAACTGCCCGATGACAAAAGAAGAATTCACTAATTTTTATAAAGAATTAATAAATGCAGAAGCAGCACCATTAAAAGAATTTGAAAAAGAAATTTATTTTGAAGGATGTATGCCTTTTGAAGAAATGGCGAAACGTGGAGAAAAAACTTTATTATTTGGACCGATGAAACCAGTAGGTTTAGAAGATCCAAAAACTGATAAACGTCCGTATGCTGTAGTACAATTACGTCAAGATAATAGCGAAGGAACTTTATATAATATTGTTGGTTTCCAAACACACCTTAAATGGGGAGAACAAAAGAGAATTATTAACATGATTCCAGGATTAGAAAATGCTAATATTGTACGTTATGGAGTTATGCATAGAAATACATACTTAAATTCTCCACAATTATTAGAAAAAACTTATAGATTAAAAGAAGAGAAAAACATCTATTTTGCTGGTCAAATGACAGGGGTAGAAGGATATGTTGAAAGTGCAGCTTCAGGAATTGTGGCAGCATTAAATGCTCTGTATAACACAGAAGATAAGGAAGTTGTATTCCCAACTGAAACTATGATTGGAGCTATGGCGAATTATATAGTAGACAATACAAGTAAAAATTTCCAACCTATGAATGCAAATTTTGGAATTATTAAACCACTTCCTGAAAGAATTAAAGATAAAAAGGAAAAATACGAAAGATATGCTAAAAGATCATTAGAAATGTTAGAAAATTTCAAAATTGATTAAATTAATTTTTAAAAAGTCTTACAATTTATTAAAATTAATGGTATAATAAGCAAGGAAGTATTTTGTAAGGAGAAAATTAATGGCAAGTTTATTACAAAAAACAAGAAAAATTAGTACAATTTTACAAGAAGGACGCCATGATAATGTAGACTTTGAGGCTATGGCAATGCGCCTAAGTCCAATTCTAGATTCTGTCGTATATATTCTTGATACTGAAGGTAATATACTTGGATATGATTCTATCGTTGATTATTCTAATGAACGTATGGAACAAATTATTCAAGATAGAAAAGTGCCAAAAGCATATTTAGATGCAACATTGAAAGTTTATGCGACAAAAGTTAATATTCCATTTCAGGATCCATTATCAATTTTCCCAGAAGAAGAACAGGAGCGCTTTGAGACTAATAGCTATACTGTAATCTTACCAATTAGAGGCGGAGGAGATCGTCTAGGAACATTGGTTATCGGTAGAATGGATAGTGACTTTAAAGATGATGATTTAGTATTAGCTGAATATGCATCTACAGTAGTAGGAATAGAAATTTTACATGAAAAACAAGATAAAGAGAAAAACTTAGCTCGTGACAAAGATATGGTCAATATGGCTCTAAATTCATTGTCGTTCTCTGAGAAAGAAGCTATAGAACATATCTTTAGAGAATTAGACGGAACTGAAGGATTACTTATCGCTAGTAAAATTGCAGATAGAGTAGGGATTACTAGATCTGTAATTGTTAATGCATTAAGAAAATTAGAAAGTGCTGGAATTATTGAATCTAAGTCACTAGGTATGAAAGGAACTTATATTAAAGTTCTAAAAGAGTATTTCTTAGAATTAATGTTTTCTAATGAATTTTAAATAGTAAAATTGTAAAAAAAGAAAGATCGTTTGTGCACGGTCTTTCTTTTTTTTGTTATTCATGACAGTTTTTGTATTTCTTATGAAAGTTTACTTAAGAATTTTTCGTTGTTAATGATGACTCTTGTATGTGTAGCGTCCCCGATTTTCTTATCAGCTTCGAATGCTTCTAAAGAAAAAATAATAATCTTTTCTTTGATTATTTCTGTTATCTTACCTTGAACTATAATTTCTTTACCAACTAGCGTTGGAGCTAGGTGATTAATATTGATGTTGCTACCAACACTACCTAATTCATCTGGCAAAAATGTATTTAAGTAATTTTTTGCTGCATTCTCCATGAAAGCAACAAGACTTGGCGTAGCTAGAACTTCTAAATCACCACTCCCCATAAATTTAGCAGTATTATTATCTTGTACTAAATAATTTTGTTTGAATTCTTTATTAATTTCTATATTCATAATATTGTCCCTCTATTTATTCATAAAATGTAACTTCGTAGTCTACAAATTCATTATTTTTGTAGTTGAATTTAGCTGAGAAGAATGGTTTATCTTTTACAAGCCAATCAAGAAAGATGTAATCTCCTTCCCATGTTTTTATATTCTGTATTTCGGATTTTTTTACCCATATTAGATCGCCCTCATTGCAATCTTCAGTTAAAGTACCTTTGTAGTCTGTTGCGGTATATACGTATGTATACCAATCTTTTTCACCATCAAAATCAGGGAAGGTTATAATTCCTCTTAATTTAGGTTTTATAATATCAAGGTTTGTTTCTTCTTTAACTTCTCTAATAACGCAGTCTTCAGGGCTTTCTCCTGGTTCGAATTTTCCCCCGACGCTAATTGTTAAACCTTCATGAATATCATTTTCTTTTTTATTTCTTTTTAACATTAAAAAGTTTTCGCCATCATCAACGTAGCACATTGTTGCTAGAACATTGTTCATTTAATTATCTCCTATATTTAAATAAAAAGTAGGAAGGAGGAAATGAACTCCTCGATACCTACTTTATAAAATTTCTATATATTAAGTGTTAAGATTTATTTTTCTTCGCGTTTTTTATCGATACCTACTACGTCAAATAAAGCAGCAAAAATTGTAAATAATACAGCTAAAATTGCGCAGTCACGAATTGTATTGATTTCACCGTTGCTTCCTAAAATAGATGATACGATAAATACTATAACAGCTGAAAAGATAAATGACCAAAATAGTGAAATAATATATTTCATTGTTACCACTCCTTAAATTTTATCTACATTTTCTATTATACAACTATTCTAATAAACTAGCAAGATTTTTATTGTTATTTTATACATTTATATGTCTTTTAAATTGATATAAATAGGTGTAAAATAAAAATATACATAATATATATTGAAATATAATGAAATATATATTGAAATATAATGAAAATTACGATGAAAAATAAATTAACTAATTTTCAAAGTATTATAGATAAAATTTTAAAATGTGTTATAATATATACAAAGTTATGGAGGTTGCTAATGTATCAGAAAATATATATAGACAAAAATATTAAGTATTTAATTAGTGAAAAAATTGAGAAAATTTTTAATGATTGTAGTATACCTTTTGAATTTTTAGAAGATCTAAGTATAAACGATAGGAATGCATTGTATATAACTAATGATAAAGAAAGACTTAGTGAGAATTTAATTAATGTTTTTATACTAAGCAAAGAATATGATTTTCTAGATGTTAAGGACGCAATTTTTATTAAAAAGATTGAAGATATTGTTAATGTATTAAAAAATGATGTTTGGAAAAAGTGGGCTCAGGAATTACAGTTTTTAGCACAGTGCAGCTTAGCATATAGTAAAGATAAATTCGATAGAGAACGTTCAGAGAGAATTCGCGATATTGCTTGTGAGATGCTATCTTATAAGTATGATTTACCTATCGAAACAATAAAAATGGACTTTGCTTCTGAAATAGGTTATCAAACACCTAAGGTTGAGACAAGAGCAGCAGTTATTAAAGATAATAAGATATTATTGGTAAAAGAACAGCTGGATGGAAAATGGGCTCTTCCTGGTGGTTATCAAGATGTTAATGTAAGTGTTCGAGAGAATGTTATAAAAGAAGCAAGTGAAGAAGCTGGTGCGGTCGTAGAACCGTTAAAAGTTGTTGCTGTATTGGATTATAATAAACACCATCATGTGAACTTTCCGTTAGGTATGGTTAAAATATTTGTTTTATGTGAATATGTTAATCATAGTTTTAATGAAAATACAGAGACTCTAGGTGCAGAATTCTATTCGCTTGATGATTTACCAGAATTATCACTAACTAGAACTACGAAAAAACAATTAGAGATGTGTTTTGACTGTTATAAAAATCCTCAAAATTGGGATACAATTTTTGATTAGATTATGTAAGGAGTTGATTTATAAAGTATGAATTTACGAGAGACTTTAATTAATAAAAATCTCCCTGTTCATGAGCAACTTATTTTCTGCTTATTATTAACAATGGTTGGTGGATTTTTCGATGCATATACTTTTGTTAATTGTGACGGTATATTTGCAAATGCTCAGACAGGTAACTTGATTTTTGTTGGTATAGATTTGATTGAGGGTAACTTTCGAGAGGTTTTACATTACTCAATACCAATCCTATCGTTTATTGTAGGAGTATTAGTGAGTAAGCGTATTGAAACAAAGTATAAGGAGTTATCTATATTTAAACATATTTATATGTTATTACTTATTCAAATTTTTGCTTTATTTGTAATTTTGATTAAGTATAAGTATTTTGGTTTAGATATTAGACCGATTGTAATTTCTTTTATTTGTGCTATTCAATTTGATGGTTTTAGAAAAGTAAATAATTTAGTTTTTGCTAGTGTATTTTGTACTGGAAACTTACGTTCTATGAGCGAACATTTATATAAGTTTGTTGTATTGAAAAAGAAAGAGAGTAAAATCCCATTATTAATATACTTTACTCTTATTTCGGTGTTTCTAACAGGGGTAATTTTAGGTGCAGCAATGTCAAAATATTACTTAAATAAAGCAATTTTGTTACCTTTAGTTATCATATGTATTAATCTTTTTTTTGTTACAATTATTTACCACAAGTTTGGAAGAAAAAGAATATAAAATAATAAAATTTCAAGGCGATTTTAGATATCATTTTTTATCATTTAAAAGCGTCTTGAATTTTTTTATATTTAGCTAAAAATTGTTTTAAATGCATTTACATAAAGTTTTATAGATGATATAATCAATATAGAAATAAAAATTAGGGTAATTTTAATACTAAGGGGGTAATTTTATGAGCGAAACAGTATTAAAAAATTTCAATGAATATTTACTAAATAGGAAAGAGTTTTCTACAAACACTATTAACTCTTATGATAGGGACTTAAAGAAAATCTTTTTATATTTAGAGGAGAAGGGATATTCAACACAAGACTATTCTTGGTTAAATGAAGAGTTTATTTCTAGATATATTGATTATTTAAGAGAAAAAGAATATTCTTCTGCAACTCTTTCAAGAACAATCTCTACTGTCCATATTTTTGTAGAGTATTTATGGTTTGAAAAAATTATTCCTAACAGAATAAATATTGATGTTCATATTGATAAAGAAGAACATCAAGATTTAGTGATTTTTACAAGACATGAAATTTCTAGAATTTTGGACGTCAATACGAAAAATTTAATGGGTTATAGGGATAAAGCTATATTTGAATTATCATACTCAATTGGTATTAAACCAACTGAATGTATTAATTTAGAACTTAGAGATGTCAATACAACTATCGGATATCTAAAATATAGAAAAAAAGATGGATATAGAACAATAGCTCTTAATAAAGAATCTGTTGAAGCTATAGAAAATTATATTGTAGAGTTGAAAAAAGAGTATCCAAACATTAAAGATGACAGTAAGTTATTCCTAAATCATGATGGTGAAGGTATTAGTCGCCAAGGTTTTTGGAAAATATTCAAGAAACGTCAACAAGATTTAGGATTAACTAAAGAATTAAATACTATGAATTTTAGAAATTCTTTAGCCATTCATCTACTTGAAGATAAGGTGCCAGCTGAAGAAGTTCAAGAACTTTTAGGTTTAAAAAATATTCATAGTTTAAAATTATATTTCTCTAGTCTAGAGGGGAATAAATCGAAAAGAATGATGACGAATCATCCAAGAAAAACGATTAATTAAAGGATAAAATAAATGTATAATGTTAACTTAGAGGTTTTTCAAGGTCCACTTGATTTACTTTTGCATTTAATTGAAAAGATGGAAATTGATATTTATAATATCCCTATAGCTCGTTTAACAGAGAGTTATTTGGAATATATTAATAATAGTGACGAATTTTCATTAGAAAATGCAGAAGAATATATTGTAATGGCAGCCACATTGCTACATATAAAAAGTAAAAATTTACTTCCTAAGTTTGAAGATGAAACTATAGAAGATGAAGAAGATTTAGTACAACAACTTCTTGATTATAAAAATTATAAAGAACTTAGTGAAAAACTTGATAATCTTCAGAAGATCAGAGCTCAATTTTTAGATAAAGAGAGTATGAATATTGAAGTAGAGGGTAGTATCGAAACTTTAAGAATGCCTTCTTCAAAATTATTGAGAGCGATGGAAAATATTCTTAGATCTCTTGAAGATAAAGGAAATGAAGTGTCTTTAGTAAGTTATCGAAGAGAAGTATCTTTCGAACAAGTGAAAGAAGAACTAGTAAATAAGTTTAAAAACAAAAGAAATATGTCATTTTTTGATTTGATTAAATCATATTCTCAAAAAAACGAGGTTGTTTTAGTATTTATGGGGATATTAGCGATGATTAAAGATCAAGAGTTGCTATGTGTTGACAATGATAGTGAAATCATTCTAGAATATAAATCAAAGGAAAATTAATATGTTATTAGATGAGATAAAAAAAATAATTGAGGCTTTACTTTTTATGAAAGGTGAAGAAGGGCTTAATATTGAATATTTCTCTACTTTTATGGAAGTTGAGCCCCATGAAGCTGAAAATATGCTTAATGTTTTTTGTGACGAGTACAATAATGCTAATAATTCTTTAATTATTAAGAAGTTTGGTACAACTTATAAAATGTTATTAAGAGAAGAAATGGCTGAGGTTATTAAGAAAGCTGTTATTTCTAAAAACCTTGTTAAGTTATCTAAAGCTTCTTTAGAGACTTTAGCGATTATTGCATATAATCAACCGATAACAAAAGTTCAAATTGATAAAATAAGGGGTGTAAGTAGTGATTCTATATTACACTCTCTTGTTAGTAAGGAGCTTATTGTTTCTAATAAGACATTAGATACTATTGGTAAACCAAAGTTATATGAAACAACCGATATATTTTTAGATGTTTTTGGATTAGAAAGTTTAGAGCAATTACCAAAATCGGAAATTGTTACTAGTGAAGAAATAAATAAATTTTTACAAAATTAGGAGGATAAGATGGCAGAAAGATTGCAAAAATTAATAGCTGCATCAGGATACACATCAAGAAGAAAGGCTGAACAGCTTATTCTTGATGGTAAAGTAAGTGTTAATGGAGAAGTTGTTAAGGAATTAGGTGTTAAAGCTGAACCAAGTGACATTATTATTGTTGAAGGAGTACGTTTATTAAAAGAGAATAAGAGATATTACTTATTCTACAAACCAGAAAAAGTAATAACTTCAATGTCTGATGAAAAGGATCGTACATGTGTAAAAGACTTTTTTGAGAATGTTAATGAACGTGTAGTACCAGTAGGAAGATTAGACTACGATACGTCAGGTGCACTTATTATGTCTAACGATGGTGAGTTTATTAATTTAATAACACACCCTAAGCACAAGATTAAGAAGACATATATTGCTAAAATTAATGGTAAATTAGAAGATAATCACCTTAGAATTCTTCGCAATGGGGTGAGAATCGATAATTATAAAACTGCTAAGGCGGAAGTTAATGTTGTTAAGAATAAAAACAAGAGTGGTAATACTTTAGTTAGATTAACAATACATGAAGGAAAAAATCGCCAAGTAAGAAGAATGTTTGAAGCATTAGGTTATGAAGTGATTAAATTAAAACGTGAATCTATCGAAGATTTAACGTTAGAAGGATTAAAAAAAGGTGAATATAGACCTCTTACTATTCATGAAGTAAAACGACTTATTAATAAGGCTAAGAATGGTGAGAAGTAAATAAGAAATTAGGAAGTGATGTATTGTGTCAGAGAGAGTATTAATAATAGATGACGAGGAAAGAATTAGAAAATTATTGACGATGTATCTAGAAAAAGAAGGATATATAGTTGATGAAGCTAGTAATGGTCATGATGGTTTAGAAAGATTAAAATATATGGACTATTCTTGTGTGCTTCTGGATGTTCAATTACCTATGTTAAATGGGAAATCTATTTTATCAGAGCTTAGAAAAACTAAGGCGACACCTGTAATAATAATGTCTGCTCAAGCAGATGAACAGAGTAGGGTTGAAGGATTTGAATTAGGTGCGGATGACTATGTTGTTAAACCGTTTAGTCCAAGAGAACTTATGTTAAGGGTAAATGCGATTCTTCAACGAACGAAACGTAGTGTATTTTATACTCCAGAACTTTATGCAAAAGATGTTCTTGTATTTCCTGGATTAATAATTGATGTTAATTCACATAAGGTTATCGTTGATGATACTGAAGTATTATTAACACCAAAAGAATTTGATCTTTTATTATTCCTTGCTAAATCACCGGATAAAGCATTTAAACGTAACGAGATTCTACGTGCTGTTTGGGATTATGATTTCTACTCAGATTTAAGAACAGTGGATACGCATATTAAACGAGTTAGGAAAAAATTTGATAAAATATCTCCGATAGTTGCTCAGATGATTGTAACTGTTTGGGGTATAGGATATAAATTTGATACATCACAAAATAGTCTATAAAAGGAGAATATATGCTAGCATTTTATAGAAATTTAGCAAAGTTAACTAGAACTGCAAGTAAATTAGCAGGAAAAAAGGGAACAGATTTACCAGGTAAGATACTAAGAAAAGTAAATGACAATGTCCTTACTAAATTAGCTAGTGATTTCGATGAAATTGTTTTTGTAACAGGGACTAATGGAAAAACGACAACATCAAATCTTATAGGTCATACTTTAAGGGCTGCTGGTGAAAGTTTTATTAATAATTTTGAAGGAGCAAATATGTTAGATGGTATTATCTCAACGTTTGCTATTCAAGGGAGAAATAATACTAAATTAGCCATTATTGAAATTGATGAAGGTTCCATTAAACGTGTTATGAAATATATTACACCAACAAAATTTGTTATCAATAATTTCTTTAGAGATCAGATTGATAGATTTGGAGAAATTGATACTCTTATTGCTACAATTGGAGAACAACTTGAAGGGAAAAAAATCCAGTTAATCTTAAATAGTGATGATCCTTTTGTTACAAGACTTTCTAAGTATGGTGAAGATAATATTTATTTTGGAATTGCAAAGGATGCATATCAATTTTCTGATTTTGGAATTTCTGAATCAAAATTCTGTCCAAATTGTGGTATGGAGTTGATTTATGATCATGTTCATTATAGTCAACTTGGGTTTTACCATTGTTCTAAATGTGATTTTGAACATCAAAATGTAAAATATGAAGTTACAAAAGCAACTGTTGAACCATTTATTAATATGAGCGTTAATAATGGAGAAGCGATTGAGACAAAACTTGCTGGAGATTATAATATTTATAATCTACTTGCCGCATATTCTTTACTAAAAGAATTAGGTTTATCTGAAGATAAAATTAAAAAAGGTTTAGGGACATATACTCCTACCAATGGACGTATGCAAAGTATAAGTTTTGCTAACGGATCTACAGTGTTATTAAATCTTGCAAAAAATCCAGCTGGACTAAATGCGTCATTAGCTATTGCTAATTCGATTAAGGAAGAAATAAATTACTTATTAGTGCTTAATGATAATGGTGCTGATGGGATTGATATATCATGGATATGGGATACAGACTTTGATATATTATTAGGTCAAAATATTAATAATATTGTATGTTCAGGAAAAAGAGCAAAAGAATTAGCATTAAGATTAAAATATTGTGGAATTAACGCTAATGTTGTAGTGAATGAGGATATACCAGAAGCTGTAGCTAAACTGAAAAGTTATAATGAAAAGTATGCAATTGCTATTCCGAACTACACAGCATTAGTAGAAACTCAAAGAGAATTGGAGAAATAATTCTATGGATTTAAAATTATATCATTTTATGCCAGATAAATTAAATTTATATGGTGATATAGGTAATGTTATCGCATTAAAGAAACGTTGTGAATGGCGTGGAATTAATCTTGAGATTGAAAATATCACCTCAACTGATGGAGTGAAATTAACAGATTGTGATATGTTCTTTATTGGAGGAGGATCTGATAGAGAGCAGTGTATAGCGACAGAGCAATTTAGTAAGATTAAGAATGAATTTAAATCTGCTATTGAAGATGGAATTCCAGCTCTTACTATTTGTGGTGGTTATCAATTTCTTGGTGAGTATTATAAAACTGTAGATGGTGACAAACTTCCAGGATTAAATATACTAGATTTTTATACAGAGTCAAAAAAAGATGCACCGCGTCTTATAGGTAATATACTGGTTGAATCTGGAAAATTTGGTAATATTGTAGGATTTGAGAATCATGGTGGAAGAACATACCACAATTATGAAACTCTAGGTAATGTAGTGGTTGGATATGGAAATAATGATGAAGATAAAAAAGAAGGAATTCTTTATAATAATCTTATTGGAACTTATCTTCATGGTCCAATTTTACCTAAGAACCCTAATGTAACAGATTATTTAATCAAAGCTGCATTAGATAATAAATATGGAACTTATGACTTTATTGAATTAAACAATGATATAGAGTTAAATGCCAATAAACACATGGTCGAGTTATTAAAAAAATCTGTAAGATAAATAAAAAACTAGGTGATTCCTTATTTGGGTCACCTAGTTTTATTTTTAGGTTGTATACTAAATCCGGGGCATGGAAAAAATTCCAGCCCCGGATTTCTATTTTTATATGCAAAAAGACAAATATCCAATATAATTAAGGTGTACAAAAATAATTAACTAAGAAAGGATATCTGTCATGAATAATTTTATCACAAATTTACTATTAATAAAAGACCAAAATATAACTATGGAGGACAAACTTGATTTAATAAATGTAGATGGTCAAGATACATTCGTTTTTCATGGAACTCTATCATATGAACCTAAGTATTGTGCTAACTGCGGTTGTAAGAAAGAAGGACATAATATAGTTAAAAATGGGTTTGGAGCTCCATTAAAAGTAGCTTTATTAAAGATGTCAGAATGTCCTACATACCTTAGATTAAAGAAACAACGCTTCAAATGTAGAGTATGTAATTCTAAGTTTTGCGCTGAAACACCATTTGTGAAAAAATACTGCAGTATATCTAAAAACCTTATACTTCACATTATGAAAAATCTTTCTAAGACATTATCATTTAAAGATATAGCTGAATTAAGTAATGTATCAGTATCCACAGTTGTAAGAGTAATGAAATCATGTAGAGAGGGTGTAGATGTTAAGACACATACAAATCTACCAGAGCACCTATGTTTTGATGAGATAAAATCAACTAAAGATAGTAAAAATGGTATGAGTTTCGTATTCTTAGATGCTAAAACACATGACTTTATAGATATAGTAGATGGGAGAAC
>NZ_JAPWCC010000029.1:0-22681 GCF_041433735.1 Gemella sp. 20925_1_85
AAATAATATAAGAAAACTGCAATACTTGAAGTTAAACAAGTATTGCAGTTTTCTTATATCTCCCATTTAAAAACAGTTTTAAATGCAGTATTTAAATCAGTCATAAACACCCTATGAATGTCTTTAATATTTCTCACAGGTTGTTCAAGTTCAATAATATTCTTGAATCTTCTTTCGAATTTCTTGTTACTAAGCATCTCAATAGCTTTCTCAAAGTCGATTCTACCTGAACGTGATGAACCTATTAGTGTTAGTCCTTTTTCTAAGATATCACGTGTGTTAATATTTACCTTATATTCACTAACTCCCATTAGTACTAGACTACCTTGTGGTTTGATGTACTTGATTAAGTCATTTATCGCATAACCACTACCATCTCCACCACAACATTCTACACCGTGATCAAAAGTTAAGTCTTCAGGAATATCATCTGTGATGTATCTTTCTTTTGCGAAACTAAATAGTTCTAGTTTCTCCCAGTGACGACCTATTACGATTATCTCACACTCTGGAAGAGTGTAGTTTATTATATTCGCCATAACATAAGCTAGACTCCCATCACCGATTATCGCTATTCTATCTTTTTTACTATGTGAATTTTTTAAGAATCTGTCCATGGCGTGCATACCTACACTTATGAACTCTGTAATAGCCGCAACAGAATCTTCCACATCGTTATAAGCTACCACTCTATCTTTAGGTAATGCTACAAATTCTCTCATAAATCCATCAAAACCACTTGATAAGAAGTGCGTTCCTGGCATGTAGTTTTCATAGAATTCTTCATCACTTTGTCTTGGTGGTTGGTTCGGTATCATTACTACCTTTTGTCCTACTTTATACGTTCCTGTAGGATCTGCGATTACTATCCCTGCACATTCGTGAATTAATGCCATAGGTAACTTTTTAGCCAGTACCTTAGGATCTCTTTTCCCTTGGTAGTATCTTTGGTCTGCGTGGCATAGTGCCATGTAGTTTGGACGGATGATGATTTTATCATCATCGTTTATATTTTCTTCGTTATATTTTACATTAATAAACTTCGGTTTAATTAATTGATATATTTGATTTATCATATTACTCGTCCTCTAGCATACTCTTAGCTATCTTAAGGTCGGTTACTGTAGTTATTTTAATATTAGAGTATTCTCCCTTAGCTAGTGCTACTTTTTTCCCTTTTATAACGAATATCTTACATGCATCTGTAAGTATTTGTTTTTCTTCTTTGTCTAATGAGTTATATAGATTTAAGAAATCTAAACATTTAAAACTTTGAGGTGTTTGACCTTGGTAGTAGTGAGCTCTGTTAGGAATATTTGAAATATATTCTCTGTTAGTACTTTCTACGATTGTGTCTACTGCTTCTACCACTGTATCTACCGCATCACTTTCTTTAGCTAGACGTATGTTGTCTTTAATAATTCTAAGTGTAATAAACGGTCGAACTGAATCGTGAGTTATGATGATATCCTCATCAGTTAAAGGTTTGTATTCATTAATTCTATTAATTATATTTTCAATCGTTGTATTTCTATCAACACCACCGGGTGTAATAATGATTCTATCAGCAAACGTTGAAACATATTGTTCTACTAAGTCTTCAGCATGAGATACCCAATCTTCATGAACACCGACTACGATTTTTTCGATTTCAGGCTCTAATAAGAACTTCTCGATTGTGTGGATAAGTATAGGCTTCTTACCTAATTCTAGGAATTGTTTTGGCATATTGCTTATTCCCATTCTAGTTCCTGTTCCACCAGCTAATATTCCTGCGTATATCATTTTTTCGCTCCTTTAAAATATTGTAAAGTTTGTTACTAATCATTATTAATTATAACATGAAAGATTAGAATTTCAAAAACATTGATAACTAATATTAATAGAAAAATAGTTGAAATATAGCTATAAATTACGTATACTTATACTAGTAATAAAAAAATTTAGAAATCTCCTATTTTTAGGAGTTTCTCATATGTGATGAGGAAATATAATGAAAGTAATAAAAAATTATTTATATAATCTTTCGTATCAAATATTAACGATAATATTACCGATAATAACAGTACCATATGTTACGAGGATTTTTACTAGCGAAGATCTAGGAAACTATGGATTTTATAATTCTATTGTGAGTTATTTCTCGTTATTTGCGATGTTAGGAATTGGTTTATATGGTACGAAGCAAATAGCGGCTGCAAGTGATGTAAGTAGCACTTTTTGGAATATTTATGCAATTCAGCTTATTGCAAGTTTGATTTCTATATTTGTATATGTGATAGCAATTTTATGTATTCCGACAATGAGTGGGATAATACCATTAATATTATTTATTTCTCTATTCTCAAAAATCATTGATATATCATGGTTATTTTCAGGAAAAGAAGACTTTAAAAAAATAACGTTAAGAAATACAGTTGTAAAAGTAGTTGGAGTAATTAGTATTTTTACTTTTATTAAAAATAGTGAAGATTTGTATTTGTATATATTTTTAATAGTTGTTTTTGATTTTTTAGGACAAGTTGTAATGTGGGTGCCGGCGAAAAAATTTATAAAACGTCCTTCATTTAATAAGAAAATAATGAAGAAAAATCTACATCCTATTATATTATTATTTTTACCACAGGTTGCAATATCGCTTTATGTTGTATTAGACAGAACTTTACTTGGTTTACTGGGATCATACTCAGATGTCGGGATTTATGAACAAGGACAAAAATTAACAAGTATCATTTATAAAATTGTTAGTTCTCTAGGGGTAGTTATGTTACCAAGGGTTGCAAACCTTCTATCAGAAAGAAGAGAAAAGGAAGCACAAAATATGGTAAAATTCTCTTTCATTTTGTACAACCTTATAATTTTTCCGATGATTTTTGGCCTTATTGCAGTAAATGAAGTATTTGTAAAATTATTCTTGGGGAAAGATTTTCAAGATGTAAAGTATGTGTTGTATATTACAACAGTTAACATTATGCTTGTAGGTTGGACGAATATTCTTGGGCATCAGGTGTTAGTAGTTAGGAATAAAAATAAAGAATTCATGCTATCGACGACGATTCCTGCCTTTGTCAGTGTGGCTGTTAATATTGCAGTTATTCCACTTTTTGGATATATTGGAGCGAGTATAACGGCTGTAATTGTTGAACTTTTAGCTTTTACTATTCAATGGTATTATAGCCGTAATATTATTAATAAGAATTTACTGTTCAATAAAGATTTAGCGAAAATCATTTGTTCGTCTCTAGTAATGTTTGGAGCAGTAATGTTGTGTAAAATGACATTAGGATTAGACGGAATTATCGGACTAATAATTTACCTTGCAGTTGGAGGTATCAGCTATCTAGGAATGATATTCTTACTAAAAACTGTCAACATCAGAGAGATGAAAGCAATGCTTAAGTAGGGAGTAGAGTTTGGCTATATTAGATTTATAAAATTTATGTAGTTTTTAAAATTATAGAATTTAATCGGTTTGATGATAAATCAATCCGATTTTTTTGGGATTAGTTAATAAATCAACAGTGATTAAAATTTATGAATTTTATTGTATATTGAAACTTATTTTGATATAATTTGTATAACATAAGTAAATAAAGTAAAGTTATTAAGGAGAGTTATTGATATATGGTGAAAAATGAAATAATTGAATTAATAAAAAATAATAGAACTAATATTAACTATGTTTTATTTAAGGAGATAATGTGAGAGGTGATATTTTGAGAACGAGTAATTTATTTTCAATATTAAAGAGTAAAAAGAATTATATATTAGCTATATTTTCTGCAATTATTGAATGTCTCATTATTTATTCTAGTAATAATTCGTTCATATTACTTAATGAAAACAGGGTATTGTATATTTCTTCTACTTTATCCCAAGTGGTAGCTACTTTATTTGGCTTATCTATAACCGGATATGTTTTTCTTGATGGAAAATTAAAAAATGATGTTGAAGAAGATGAATCATTAATTGATATAGTCGGCGATTTGAAAGCTAAATATAAATCAAAAATCCTTTCTACTGGGATTTTAAGCTGTTTGGGTATCTTCCTATGCATAATAAATATGTGTCTAAGCGCGAATAACTTCATCACTATTTTTGTTTTTAATAATAGTCTGGTTATTACTTTCTTTTCAATAGTAAAAATAATTTTGTTTGTTAAAAAAATTATTGATCCACAAAAAATTCAAAAAGAAAGTTCTAGTGGTAAGATACAGTTAATGGAAAAATTAGAAGAGGAATCAGAAAGTATCAGTGAGAAAAATAATAATGATAAAGTTAGTATTGAAGATTTTTTGATAACCTATAATAATATAGAAAGTAAAATATCAAATCTTGTTAGTTCGTCGGTCAAAATAAATGGGAAATATAATAATATGCATCAAAATTTAAAGATATTGGAATCGGGAAAGAAAATAGATATGAAGTTGCTTGAAAAAATAAATATTCTTAGAAGATATAGGAATTATTTGGTACATGGTAGAGATATGATTGTAGATGAGAAAGTGTACTATTTGGCAAAAAAAATAAATGAAGAATTAGAAAAGTTGTTATAAGGAAAAATACTAAAAATTAAATGTTAAATATTAATATAAAAATGAATAGTTTGCTAAAAATCTACAATAATAATTGCCTCAAAATAAGGATATAGATGTGATGAATCACCCTATCAAATATTGAAGAGGTTGCTTCATCGTTAGATATGAGGATTATTCGGGTAAATGATGTTTGAAGGGGGGTTCCTTCTTCTAGTAATAACAATAAAATAGTTTTTAATTACTTTTTTCTAGGGATAGATAAATGATTTCATTTTTTGTCGATAATTTATGTTTATTCTAGTGTTCTAATAACAATTCTAGTTAATTTTCAGAAAGGATAGTGTTTGAATTTGCTATTAAATTATAATGTTTTGTGAAATATGTTAAATGTTGGAGGTTATGAAATAAGTTGATAAGTAGTATAATAAAGTTAATATATTATAAATCAAAACGTAAAAATATAGTTATATGATTACATGTAAAAAATATAAGAGAAATATGTAAAACGATTTTATTTTAAAGTTAAAATATTAATAATTTATTATGGAGATTAAAGTATGGATATAAAGAAAAGTATATTAGAATTATTGAAATCTGAATATAATATTAGATATTCGTATATGGCAATAGAGAAAATAATACTTACAGTTTTTGAAGACTATTTAAAAAAACAGGATAAAGAAATTATATTTCCAAGAAATATTAATCATAGAATAAATTTTGATGCAATACTCCCAGAGGGATTTGATACTATTAGTGGAAAAGTAGGTGTAGAATTAAAAATATATAGAAATAATACTCAGATAATTAGAATATACGACATTATAGGACGAATATTAGTAAATAGTGATAATATAGATGTGCTATTATTAGTATTGGTTACTGAAGTTTCAGAATGTACTAAACAAAAAATTTATAGAGAAACTGCTCATTTAAATTTTAAAATATTAATATGGGATATTAATGATGTTGTTGATATGTGTAGGGAAAATGAAAGTTTCTTTTTTGAAACATACACTAATATAAATAATATATTGCTTAATGATACTGTAACAACAGGATTGCATAGGGATAGTGCTAATTATAAGCAAAAGAGAGATGAATATGTTAATCAACTTAGTCAAGAATATAGTAAGGATAATATTGTATTATTTCTAGGAGCGGGAGCGTCTTTTGATGCTGGAATTTCTACATGGGATAATCTTATTTCTAAATTATTTGTAGCATTACTTGAAGAGAAATTTAGAGGAAATGGTGTAAATATTTCTTTTGATAAGAAAGACAGAATAGTAGAGAAATTGATGGAACAAAATAGCGGATCACAATTGTTACAAACCAGATTTATAAGAAGTGGGTTTGAGAATAGATTTACTGATATAGTCAGTGATATTTTATATGAAAATTCTCATTCTACCTCTAGTTTAATAAATGAAATCTGTCAATTGTGCATTTCAAAACGTGGAAAAATTGGAGTTCAAGCAGTTATTAACTATAATTTTGATGATCTAATTGAGAGGAATTTAGAAAGGTTAAGAGTTAAGTATCGTTCAATTTATGCAGAAGGAATGATTCCGGATAATGAAGAGGTTGGAATTTATCATGTACATGGATTTTTACCTAAGGATAAACAAATCTATAAGGATTTGGAGAAGTCTTTATTAGTATTTTCTGAAGAAGGGTATCATAAATTATTTTTAGAACCATATAATTGGGCTAATATGATCCAACTTAATTATTTGATTAATAATACATGTATATTTATCGGATTATCAATGACAGATCCAAATCTAAGAAGGTTGTTAGAAATTTCAGCTCAAAAGAGTGTGGATATAGAAAAAAGAGCAAAGCATTATGCTATATTAAAAAGAATGGAGTTTAAGGAGAATGAAAATTTTGGAAGAGATGATAAAATAGTTAAATTTGAAAAAATATATGAAGTATTACAAGAATCTTTATTTGCAGAATTAGGGTTAAATATTATTTGGATAGATAATTTTTCAGAGATTCCTAATTTATTAAAAAAAATTAAAGAAAATAAATTTTTTAATGGTGAATGATAAATAATAATATAAAATTTATTATAATAAGCTAGTTTGTGTATGAATTGTAAAATTTAATCTAAATATGTCAAAAAAATTCAAAGTAAAAATTTACATTTTATTTATCTGATTTTTGGAAATAATCTTTAAGTCTATAAGAATTTCTAGCTATTTTATTATATATGAATGGTGTAGTAATCTGTCTATAGTCTTTGTTTGGTCAAGTTTGGATGTTATCATTTTGATATAGATTAATAATTAATTTCTTAAAATCTTAATTATAGATACTTTTTATTATTTAAAAAACTTTTTTTCTGTATATTATATTGTATATTTTGTGTCTATTTTTAGTATATTTTCAAACAAAAGATGAAAAACAAAAATAGTTGAATAAATTATTTAAAGGAAATGAACAATTTGAATAAATATTTAGTGTATCGTTAGGTGGGATGAAAAAGTATTAAAAATAGTGGAAATAATACGTGAAATTGTACCACAATTATTTTTGTAAAATGTAATAGAGGATATAGAAGAAGAGCTATAGAAAGTGTAGGTATATCCGTTAAATATTCAGATATGATACACTTAGAAACAAGCAATGTTTCATGTTATATGAGAGTTATTAATGGTAAACCAGAAATTATTGTAAATTTTACTGATATTGAAACAAGAAGAAGATTTACAATAGCACATGAATTAGGGCATGTATTTTTACATTGGAGTTGGCTTCCAGATAAGTATTTATCAGAGGGACTAGTAGAAGTTTCATATAGAAATGGTAAATATACAGAAGAAGAATTAAAAAGAGAAAGAGAAGCAGATAAATTTGCAGCTGAATTTTTAGCACCTAAAAAAGAAGTAGAGAGAAGTTTAAAAAAATATATGGAAGAAGGAATATTAGATAAAGAAATACAAATGAAATTATTAGCTGAAGAGTATAAAGTTTCTAATCCGATGGCATACAGGTTATGGTATGAAAATAGATTTGGAGATTAATTTATGAGTAAAGATAGTAGTAAATTAATTAAGGAACTAGAAAAGCAGACTGTTGAAATTAATAAGGAGCATATAGTAAATACTCCTGAGAAAAAATTTATTGAAAACTTGAGGAAAAAGAATGAGAAATATTTTGAAAATGAAAATATATATGAGAATATAGATTCTATTCACAAAGAGCATATAAAGAAGTTATCTGATTTGGTAATAGAAGAACTACAACAGAAACAAAGTTTGAGTAAAGTATCAATGAATATAGCTATAGTATCTTTAGTGGTATTTGGAGTAGCTGTTATAGGTTTGTATATAGCTTTACTGTACAGAAATGTGGAATTTAGCGATAAATTATTAATAGGAATAACAGTTACAATGTTTACAGCTATTTTAGGATTAGTAACAATAATCTTTAAATATTCATTTAGCAAAACAAAAGATGTTACTGATTATTTAGAGATAGCTATATAGATATAAAGAAAAAGAATAAAAAAGAATAATTTATAAAGTAGAGTAGATAAATCTGCTCTATTTTTGGTTCTCTGTCAATCTGAGTTGATTTGTTATTATTTATTTGTAGAGACTTAGAGAGATTTCCATTAGAAAATAAGTATTAAATACAGTATAATTAAGAATGAAAGAATTAGTCTAATCATGGAATAGGAGCAGTTTGGAATGAAAGTTTTTGATACAAAATTAAAAGATGTGAAAATAATAGAACCGGATGTTTTTGAAGATGAGCGTGGTTTTTTTACGGAGAGTTATTCTGGAGAAAAGTATAAAAAACTAGGTATAGATTTTAATTTCGTTCAAGACAATCATTCATTATCAGTTGAAGCCGGTGTTATTCGTGGATTACATTTTCAAAGAGGAAATGCAGTACAAACAAAGCTTATTTGCGTGGTAACTGGAATGGCATTAGATGTGGTCGTGGATCTTAGAAAAGGCAGCCCAACATACGGTCAGTGGGAAAGCTTCACCCTTTCAGAACATAATAGAAGACAACTTTTAGTTCCTAGAGGGTTTGCTCACGGTTTTGCGACTTTAACACCTAATGTTAACTTCATGTATAAGTGTGATAATTATTATAATGCAGAAGCAGATACAGGTATTGCATTCGATGACAAAGAGCTTGCAATTGATTGGTAGATTGATTTATCAAAAGCGATTATTTCGGATAAGGATAGAAACCTTCCTACATTTAAAGAATTTGAAAGGAGCAATGATTTTGAGTATGGGGAAATGGAGTTATAATATTTTTCCAGAGGGCTCCATTAAAAAGAGAACTTAAAGACACAATGGTTTATTGATAGCTAAATTTTCTCCATAAGAGCTTTTTAGATATTTAATTAACTTCGTTGGGGTGACTTGACAATAAAAATCATGATTTTTGAGCCACTACTATTTTTATGGAAATCTATGTTGGAATACTCATAAGAATAAGTTCTTTTTACGAGTGTCGTACTTTATAGTCTAAAGGAATTTATTCTTTTTTCAACCCTTTCCGTAATAATTTTACTATATCAGTTAATGACTTTTATTGTATATCTAGTCTGGGTTTGTTATAATGAAGTTACATGAGTAAAGTTAGTTATAGATATTAAAGTAGAAGTGTAAATAAATTTCAAGATACTAATCCTTAGGTTTATTTTACAAAAATTTGCTTATTCTTTTTTAGAGTTCTGCTACACTTACACTTAAATATTAGATATAGTTGAAAAATTATTAGGAAGTATTTAATGTACCGCATAAAGATAAAGTAACTAACTATTTAATAATTATAATTATTTATAAGATTAGAGAATTGATTGAAATAAATAGTCGATTATTAAAAGTTTTAAAAGGAAAAGTAATAAAGAACCACAGCGCGTTCGAATAGGCGGTCGGATGAAAGCTTATAATAAAGCCGAAAAGTGAGATTATTTTTCCATAGGCGGTCGAATAAACGAATAAATAGAAAGGACGGGTACTTATGATTAATGAAAAAAATATAAAAAAATATTTAGAATTAGGAGAAAATCAAAATTTAGAGTTCAAAGAATCCGAAAATAAGTTTCCAATAAATGCTCTAGAGACAATAAGTGCGTTTGCAAATACAGATGGAGGAATAATTATTTTGGGTGTTAGTGAAAAAGAAAAGAATATCATTTCTGGTGTTGTAAATCCTCAAAAACAAATAAAAGAATTATTTAATCATATGAACAATCCAAGAGAGATTAGTAGGAATGTATTAAGTAATGATGATGTTTATTCTGTCCAAATTCAAGATAAATCTATTATTGTTATTCATGTCGCTCCTGAGAATTATAAAAACAAACCAATATATTTAAAAGACAATCCTAATAAGACCTATATTAGACAAGGAGAAGGAGATTATTTAGCAACTGAAGAAATTATACAATCTATGACAAGAGATGCCTCTCGAGATAGTTATGATAATAAATTATTAGATGGATATACTATTGATGATTTAGATAACCTATCTATTCAAAAGTATAAAGATATTCTAATGAGAAATAATCCTGATCATCCATTCAACAATTTAACCACAATAGACTTTTTAAAAAAAATAAATGTTATACAGAAAAATAGAAAAAATAATGAGGAATGTTTAACATTAGCAGGACTTTTAGTATTTGGGAAACATGAATCAATAAAAGAATATTTACCCCACTATAATGTAGAATACATTAGAAAATCTAGTAATATTGAAAATTCCTCTTATTCTGATAGATTAATATACGATGGGTATTGGGGAGAAGATAACTTATTTAATTTCATGTTCTCGGCATTTGAGAAACTCAAATTAACTATTTCCGATAATTCGAAAATTTCAGCAGATTATTTGACTAGAGAAAGTAATTCTAAATTGATAATAGCAATAAGAGAAGCATTAGCTAACTCTATAATTCACTGTGATTTTTTAAATCATAAAGGGGTTTTTATTATTAGATATCCAGACAGAATGATATTTATAAATGGAGGAAGTCTGAGAATCAGTAAAGAAGATTATTTTACAGGCGCTCATTCTACGCCAAGAAATCATTATATACAAGAAATTTTCAGGTTAATCAACATATGTGAAAAAGCAGGGACCGGGGTTCCAAAAATTATGAATGCTGTTAAAGAATATCAATTAAAAAAACCGGAAGTCAAAGCAGAAATAGATTCTTTTGAACTTACTATATGGGACACGTCAATTATAGAAAACTTAAATATATCTAATGAAGTTGAAAAAGGAATTATTGAACTGATTATACGAAATAAATTTTGTAGTAGAGCAGAGATAGAAAAAGAATTAAAAATCTCGAAAACGACAACAATTAAATATTTAAATAGTTTAAAAGAAAAAAATATTCTCGTTTCATCAAAAATAGGGAAAGTACATGTGTATAAATTGAATGATACTGAACAACATCTAGAAAAGTACAATATGGTTAATACTTTATATTCTATTATTGAAGAAATTAAGCGTAACTAATTCATATATATATGATTATTTAATATTTTAAAAATGAATTTTATAGATTTGATAATTTTGAAAACTTAAGTGAATAAAATGGTATCCTCAAATCTCAAAATCTCAAAATTTTAAAAGATTTAAATAAGAACTTATGGGTGAAGTGATTTATAGAAAACCAATTGAGTTTAATCTTAGTTGGTTTTTTATTTATTTTTTAAGGTTTGGAGAAATTCCCATTAGAAAAAAAGTATTAAATACAGTATAATTAAGAATGAAAGAATTAGTCTAATCATGGGATAGGAGTAGTTTGAAATGAAAGTTTTTAATGCAAAATTAAAAGATGTGAAAATAATAGAACCGGATGTTTTTGAAGATGAGCGTGGTTTTTTTACGGAGAGTTATTCTGGAGAAAAGTATAAAAAACTAGGTATAGATTTTAATTTCGTTCAAGACAATCATTCATTATCAGTTGAAGCTGGTGTTATTCGTGGATTACATTTTCAAAGAGGAAATGCAGCACAAACAAAGCTTATTCGCGTGGTAACTGGAATGGCATTAGATGTGGTCGTGGATCTTAGAAAACGCAGTCCAACCTATGGACAGTGGGAGAGTTTTATCCTTTCAGAACATAATAGAAGACAACTTTTAGTTCCTAGAGGCTTTGCTCACGGTTTTGTGACATTAACACCTAATGTTAACTTCATGTATAAGTGTGATAATTATTATAATGCAGAAGCAGATGCAGGAATTGCATTCGATGATAAAGCTCTTGGAATTGATTGGCAGATTGATTTATCAAAAGCGATTATTTCAGATAAGGATAGAAACCTTCCTACATTCAAAGAATTTGAAAAGAGCAATAATTTTGAGTATAGGGAAGGTTAAAAGAAGAATAGATTGCTTTAGAAAGTAGCAGTAATCTTGTATTAAATATTTTTGAAAAGGTAAAAAAGATGAAGAATATTATAGTAACAGGTGGAGCTGGATTTATTGGTTCTAACTTTGTACATTATGTTATAAATAACCATCCAGATATCCATGTGACTATCCTGGATAAATTGACTTATGCAGGAAATAGAGCGAATCTTTCTGGACTTCCAGAAGATAGATTTGAACTAGTTGTTGGGGACATCGCGGATGCTGAACTGGTTGATAAATTAGTTAGTAAGACTGATGCAGTAGTTCATTATGCAGCTGAATCTCATAATGATAACTCACTAAAAGATCCATATCCATTTTTACATACGAATATTATAGGAACATATGCTTTAATTGAAGCTTGTCGTAAGTATGATGTTAGATATCATCACGTATCTACTGATGAAGTATACGGAGATCTTCCATTACGTGAAGATTTACCAGGAAAAGGTGAAGGAGTTGGAGAGAAGTTTACAGCTGAAACATCTTATAATCCATCAAGCCCATACTCATCAACAAAAGCTGGTTCAGATCTACTAGTAAAAGCGTGGGTACGATCTTTTGGACTTAAGGCGACTATATCAAACTGTTCAAACAACTATGGCCCATATCAACATATCGAGAAGTTTATCCCTAGACAGATAACTAATATATTATCAGGAATAACACCAAAACTATACGGTGAAGGTAAGAACGTGAGAGACTGGATTCATACAGAAGATCATTCATCAGCAGTTTGGGCTATTTTGACAAAAGGTAGAATTGGAGAAACATATTTAATCGGTGCTGATGGAGAAGAGGATAATAAAACTGTTATTGAGTTAATCCTTGAACTTATGGGCAAAGATAAGAATGCATATGAGTATGTAAATGATCGTGCTGGACATGATCTTCGTTATGCGATAGATGCATCAAAATTACGAGATGAATTAGGATGGAAGCCGCAGTTCACAGACTTCCGTCAAGGATTAGCTGAAACTATCCGTTGGTATGAAGAAAACGAATCTTGGTGGAAAGAACAAAAAGAAGATATAGAAGCCAATTATGCTAAAAATGGGCAGTAATAAGAAAGAGTCGATAGAGTGATGATGGAGGAGATCTTCGAATTAATTGACAATAAGAAATGGTATGTGGTAGAATGTAAATAAGTGAATTGGACGATTATATTCACATGCAACCACGAAAAGCAACTGAAGTAACGGTTCAGTTGCTTTTTTATATGTATTAACATACTATTTTATATGAGAATAGATATTCATACATGAGTGAATAACATGTACGTCGTGCCTAAATAGGGCTACCTTCTCTTGTTGTTTTTATCATTTAGGAAATAAAAATATTCTATAAATAGGAGAATAATTCCTACAAATAGTCCAACAAGAATTTGGACGATTATATCGTACATGTAACCACCTCCCTTTCGGGGCAGTAGCCTACCTTTATTATATCACCATAAACTATGTTAGAAAAGGTTTTCTTATTGATGTTAAGATTAAAATTGTATTTTTAAGATTATGTAAACAGAAAATAAAAAAGGTGGTTGCCGAGAAAAAAGAACAGTGATTTCAAATGAAAATTGTTTGACATGATCTAGAAATGTGTGATAAAGTATAGACAAGTGGATAGGAAGTAATAATACTTTTTAATATAAGCCCTAATTTTGATTTTAATCAGATTAGTGGTGAAAATCACGTGTAGAGTGGAATTTATGAGCTGTGTCTAGAAGTAAGTTGATATAAATTAAGAGGATAATATTATATATTAGGATTAGTATTCCTGATAATAAATTAATAAGAATTTGCAAAATACTAGTATTCATATCACCACCTCATTTCGGGCAAGGTATCAATTTATATTAGACATAAGTGAAGATGATTTACGCTGAGTCAATAGCTAAAACATGGGATAGACTATAAGAAGTGAATGATGTCTATCAAATTTCACCACGAAAGCCAATTGAAGGTTCAGTTCAATTGGCTTTTTATATGTACTAATATACCACCTTGGGAATAAATACACACACACAAGTGAAGTATGTGCGTCGTGAGTAAAAATGACTATCTATGTCCTTAGTTTTATCATTATAGGTCATTTCGTGAAGTTATAAAGAAACTTATCTTATTAATCATGAGATAAGTTTTTTTATTTCTGTTAACTACCATAAATTATTTTTTATTCTTCTTAATTATCAATTTACTGATTGTTAAGTTTGTATTATATTAAAATATAGTGTAGAATAAAGTTGAAGGAAGGGTGAATTTTATAAAAATTTTCATACAAAAGTTGATTGTTAAAATCTCTGTAATTTTTATAGATTTACTCAAGGAAAAAAAGGGGGAGGCAGACATGAATAATAAAAAAATTATAGAATTTCCTGTTAATAAAAAAGGGTATACAGGAATTAGGAACAAAACATATAGAGACTTCGAGCTTAATTATGGATATAGTAGGATTAAATTCTCATCTGAAGAGATTGAATTTGATTTTAAGGAATCGATGAGACTTTTTACTGAATTTATTGAGAATATCGATGATCCTAAATATGCGATTTATATTGAAGATGCGATAGCTTTATCTAAGTATAATGTGGATGCTAGAGTCTGGAAAATTGTTAGTAAAGACTGTACAGAATATGAAATAGAATTAGCATTACTACGCCTAAAAGATGAAGTATACACCTTTGAAGAAGGTTATGTCGAGGGTAAACTATTTCCGATTAACTATCTTCATTTAATAGTTTGTCACCATCTTGCGGAATTTTATTTAGGTAATAAGCTGTATAGTAAAGTTTGGGATGCATATAAACCTTTTTATTTGGCTTTAGATATGGCTGATGAAGTTTTAGTGCCGATGTATCACAATTTTATCGTAGCTAGCCTGATATTAAACGATTTTACAATGCTTAACCATTACTATAAACTTATGAACAAACGTGGTAAAAATGATGATGTAGTTTTATTATCGAAAGTCTTCTATCACTTGATGCAAGGTGAGGAGAAAGAGGCTGTTGCGTTTTACAATAAATTGATAAAAAATAATAAATACATTTCAGATGTGTTAGATAGAATTGCTAATCCTAAACTAATAGAGTTCAGTACGGATGATGATTGTAAGTATCTAGAAGCACTTAATACGGTTATAAAATTCGATTATTTCATAAGTAAAGAGTACTACTTCGACTTCCTTATGCATGTGAGAGAAAGTGAATATGTAATTGGAGATGAGCTGGATAAATATGCAAATCGTAAGGAAATAACAGTTGCTGATATGAAACGCGATAAATCGTTTATGGCAATTAGAGATACGGAATTAAAAATTATGCACGAGAACTTTTTATTAACGAAAGAGGATTTCTTGAAAATCACGAAATCAGAATTTCTTAAATTAAAAGGTTTAGGTAAGGGGACTATCAGGAACCTACATTTAAACGGTGTAATGTTCGCCGATGATAGTGAGTTTGATATCCAGATGGATCTTATGGAGGATGACTTATGGTAAAACATGATAGAGAATTCGAAATATTGCTTAAAGAGTTTTTGAAAACTGAAGGGAAGCATTTTTCTAGTAAGGAAGAGGCTACCGAGGTGTTTGAGCGTATTTATAATTTAGTTGAAGAAGGTTATGAGATAGATGCTTCTCTTAGTGATTATGTTGATGCGATTGATGAAGGAGACATGAGTGTCGTTGATAAAATTAGTGCTTTACGTGAACTTCACGAGGGAAATAAAGACGCTCTAGAGAGGGCTGTAGAGTTAGAAGAGGATATCATGTATTCAGATAATGATGAAGATGCTGAACAGATGATAATAGCGGATGTTTTGGCAGGATATTATAGTAAGGCTGGTATGAATGAAGAAGCTGCGAAACTGTATGAACTTATGCTGATGGCGAATCCAAGTGACTTCCATGAGGTTATAGATCTTTTAACGCTTATGTATGTTCGTCTAGATAGAGAAAGTTCATTAATGGATCATATCGATTGTTTCGATTATGAAGAATCAGAAGCTACATTGTTATTGTTAAGTATCTTTGGTATAAATCAAGAAAGATTTGACGAAGCACATTATTATATGACTAAACTTAAAAAACTTAACAAGTACGTAGGTAGTATATTTAAAGGTGGATTCAATAAAGTTCTAGATTATATAGTAGGAACTTCTGGTAATACAAAAGGTGATAATAAGGAAAAAGCTTTTGAAATGCACTTTGCAGCTGATATCGCTAAAGAATATTTAACTAATAAATATCATTATGAATTGTTAGAGAAATTCTATAGAGAAGATATAGAGAAAAAACAAAGCCTGATTGTTGAAGGACGTAAGTCTGTGTCTAAAGAAGATATGAAAGAAGATCCTGTCTTCAAAGGTATGGAAAAACAATTGAACAAGTTTATCGATGTAGAATTGTATAATAAAGAAATTATCGAAAGTTATACAGAAAAAGAACTGAAAAAACTAGACGGTATCGGAGTAGGTATTATCAAAAAACTAAAAGATAATGGCGTGAGGTTCAAAGAGGAGTAGGATAGATTTATCTATTAGTAATATGTATATACAAATATATAGAAGCTTTTTGATTCTTGTTTATACATGTAAATGAATAATGATTAGAGTTTGATTTTTAAAACATTTGTATATGCAAAAAAATAAAAATCTGGGAAGAGTGAGTGACTTGAAAATAAATTTTGTCGAGTCAACTCCTAGTTTCCCAGATTTTTTTATTTAAAATGGAAAAAAGGGTCGAAATTTCCAATTTGGAAAGAAAAAGTGAGTTCAAAATGGAAAAAAGGGTCAAAATTTCCATTTTGGAAAGAAAAAGTAAGTTCAAAATGGAAAAAAGGGTCAAAATTTCCAATTTGGGAAGGAAAAGAGAATTCAAAATGGAAAAAAGGGTCAAAATTTCCAATTTGAGATTGGAAAAGTAGTTCAAACTAGAAAAAACAGGAAAAATTTCAATTTTAGAATTAGGATGGAAGGTCCCCCTTACGCCTGTAATAAATTATAACGAAAACCTCCCATATTGTTGGAAGTGATTCGAGAATTGTGATTTCAGAGAAACAAGATTTTGTCGAATCATGCCAGGGAGGTTTTTAAATCTCTATTTAGTTTTATCTTTTTGAATACTCTACAGCTCTTGCTATTTTTGGTTTTGCAGGATTTTTGTCGATATTATTTTCTTCTAATAATTTCTCGAATGCGACTAATCCTGTTTCGTAATCTTTTGTCTCGAATTCTAATTCATAATCGATGATATCGTTGATAAATGTTGTTTCGTCAAGCACTAATAAGCCCTCTTTTAAAGCAACTTCGTGTCTTAATGTCTCGATTTTTTGAATCAGCATAGGAGTTTTAATCTTCACGTTCATTCGCTCTAGTTCGGCGATAATTTCATTCGGTAAAATCGGCAGTACCGTCGGCTCTTTTGGATATCTTTCATCAAGAGGTATGTTTATCTCAATATTTTGAGTTTCACCTTTTACCTTTAGAGTCATCTCTGTTTTTTTATTTGTATAACGAATTCTTAGCGCAGCTCCGATTTTCTTGAAACTTTCATCTGCATCATCATAGTAGAAATTTTTGTTTATTATTTCTTCAGAATTCGCTAAGTCATATTTTTCAAATAGTACATCATATTGATCTTTTGTCAGTAAGTTTTTAAATTCTATTTCTATCTCTCGCATGAAATTTCCTTTCTTTTTTCAATCGCAATAATAAATGGCGCGTTGTTTTTCTGATTAATGAATTGATAAACCAATACTTCAGCTTCTTTTTGATCAAGATTTTGAAGTTCATTTAACAATGCTTCTTTTTCTACCTTACCGTTCTCATGTCCCCAATAAACAACAATAACAATTCTCCCACCAATTTCTAGGTGTAATAAGAATTTTTTAATCGTCGCAAGAGTCGTCTCGGCTAGAGTAGTTATTTCATGATCTGCATTTGGTAGATATCCCAGATTAAAGACAACCGCACGGATTTTTTCATCTATATACTTATCAAATTCAAAGTGTGAATCAAGAACAATCTCGCATTTATCCGTCAGCTCAGTTTCTTCGATTAGTTTTTTAGTGTTTTCTATTGCCAATTGTTGGATATCAAACGCATAGACCTTTTTAGCTGAAGTCTTCGCTAGAAACAACGTATCATTCCCATTTCCAGCAGTAGCATCAACAACGATTGAATTTTTATCAATAACTTCTTTTAATAATTTTTTGCTAAAAGCTAATACTTTATCCATATTATTGTCCTTATTATAAAATTATTTTTGTCTGTCTGCTTTCATTTCAGAAAGAATGTCATTAAGTTCGTAGTAGTTATCGCTAGCTATTGTAAAGTCAAGTGATGTATTAATAATCTCAGCTAGTAATTTTGAATTATCACTTGTATAGTCTTCTTCACGGTTTAAATTTGCTTTAAGACCTGCAACAAGTTTTTCTAATTTTTCTACTAAATCAGCCTCTGTAGTTTCATCATTTTCATCGAATTCTTTAGTATAGTCTTTGATATTAAAGCTAAGTCCATCTTTTAATGGTGCGATATATAAAGCACGTAGGTTATTCACGTCCTCACCAACCGCAGCTGATAGTTCATGTAGAGGTGCCGTATAAATTTTCTCATCTTCTGCACCAGCTTGCTCAATAACTGTAACCTCATGATCATAAGGATAGAATGACATAAGTTCATCCGAGATATTAGCCGCAGTTAAATCATCATAACATTGAGTAATAAGTAGGTGTTGCAGAGGATTAACTTGTCTTAAAGTCTCCAGCGCAGTGGCATCAACAAGAGAGAATCCTTCCACAGGATCAAACTTAGCCGCGTTAAAACAAGAATCTAAAAAGCTCTCACCACCAACAATTTTCACGTCTTTATCACTGTTTATAAGAAGTTGAGTAGTCAGCTCAGCGACCATAGGATGCCCAGGAACAAGATACATTACATCGTTATTCTCAGCAACTTCAAGAATATAATTCGCAATACCATTATACGTATTTTCGAAATTTTCACTTTCTGTATAAAATCTATCACAAGTTTCAAACGCTATATTATTCTCCTCCAAGAAAGAAATCGCAGGGTGCTCCTTAGTACGCGCAATAACCTTAGCATTAGTGTTATCTAGTAAAAGTTGTTTAATATTTTCTTTAATGTTTGAACTATCATTCGGTCCAAGTCCAATAATATAAATCATGGGGTTCTCCTTATTGTGTACTTAGTCTATTTAATCTTAAATATCGTGACTCAAAAATTGTGATTTCGAGGAAACTAATATTTGTTGAGTCAACCTCTTTCTTTAACATAGCTATTATAACATAAATTAAGTTGCGAGTTGATAAAAATACTTATTTGAATGTTATTAATTCATTGTTCAAATCTTCAGTATTGTATGATTGAAATTCGAGTGAATTATAAAAAATAATGATATATTTTACATTAATAAACAAGTTTGTTCACTACAGTAAAGAGAAGAAATATTTCTTTGGAAATTTAAGTTTTCCTGGTGAAAATTTATGAGATATGGTGTTTTTAGAGTTAAATTATTATGAAATATAGGTGAAATATATTGTAAAACTGTAAGATAATGCAAATTTTCAAAAGTAGTTAAGTTAGAATAAAACATTAAATTTTTGATTATACAAGTGAAGTTTTAAGTGGGGGTATTTTCAGAATATAAAGGTTTTAGAATATTGAAGAATATTAGTTAAAGCTTGATATATTAGGATTTACATATAATTTCTAAAGTGATATAATAATATAAATAAAAAGTATATAAGGAGGAACTAAAAATGTCAATCAAAGCATTAAAAGTAGCAAAAGCTGCACTTAAAACACCAGGAGTATTCGCAGGAGGAGTAGCATTCGGAACTTTAGGTCTTAAACTTTTAGCAAGTAAAGATGCTAAGAAAGGTTACTCAGTTGTTTTATCAAAATTATATAAAGCAAAAGACGGAGTAGAAGGGACAGTATCAAACATTAAGCAACATGCTGATGATGTAGTAGCGGACGCTAAAGATTTATACGAAAAAGAAAAAAGAGAAAACAATCTTCAAGAATTAGAGGAAAAATAAGATGGATTTTAAAATACTACATCTTTCAAGTGCAAGAGCGAGGGTTAGAGCTAATTTTCGCTTGACACCAGATGTAAAAGTATATTTTAAAGAACAGGCATCAAAAATCGAGAATATACAAAAAGTGGACTTTTATCAAGATGAGTACACTTTTGTTGTTATATTTAAAGAGGGCCATGGTAGTTGTTTACAAGAATTCTTTAAATTAGTAGATAAAGAAAAAGTAAGAGACTGTTATGAAAATCCAGTAGTAGTAGCTGAAGAAAGTCCTTATTCAATAATTGTAGATGCCATGTTTTGGCGTGCGATGTCTAAATTATTTGTGCCGTTACCACTAAGAGCTATTCATACATGGTGGAAGGCATCAGGATATTTAAAAGATACTCTGAAATTATTAGGACGCAAGCAAGTTACTATGGAAACTCTCGACTCTGCAGCAATTCTAGTTTCATTAGCGACGGGGGCGCGTGAAACGGCAAGTTCTATTATGTTCATCCTAGAATTAGGAGAAGCTCTAAACAACTGGTCTGAGAAAAAATCTGTAAAAGTACTAGAACAAAGTCTAACTTCTATGGATAGAGAAATCTGGCTTGTTGAAGAAGAAGGTAATAGAAAAGTAACTTGTGCAGAGGTGAAAAAAGGCGATATTATTCTAGTTTCAGAAGGAAATGAAATCTTATTTGATGGTATTGTAATGAATGGGGGAGCTAGTGTTGATGAAAGTTCATTGACAGGAGAAAGTTTCCCAGTTGTGAAGAATATTGGAGATGAGGTCTATTCCAACACGATAGTTGTTAACGGTGAGATTAAACTAAAAGTTGAAAACCCACAAGTTAATGGTCGTATCCAACATTTAATTCAGCTGATGAAAGATTCTGAAAATAGAGAGGATACATATCATTACAAATATATCAAATTAGCTGACAGTATAGTAAAATATAACTTCCTAGCGATGGGACTAACATATTTATTTACAAGGTCATTCACGAAGGCGATGTCGTTTTTACTAGTAGATTACTCATGTGCATTGAAATTATCAACACCTGTAGCATATCTAACTACTATAAAAAACCTAATTGATCAAAAAATTGTGGTGAAAAATTCAGTAACCCTTGATAAATATGAGGATATAGATACATTTGTTTTTGATAAAACAGGAACAATCACAGTATCTAAACCGTATATTCAGGAAGTATTACCATTTTATGAATATTCTTATGAAGAAGTTCTTAGAATTGGAGCGTGTTTAGAGGAGCATATCTATCATCCGATTGCCAGTGCCGTTGTAAGTAAGGCAGAAGAAGATGGAATTGAGCATGAAGAGATGCATACAGAGTTATATCACATAGCTTCGAAAGGGATAGTATCTCATATCGACGGAGAGAAAGTAGTTATCGGAAGTAGACAATTGCTAAAAGATGAAGATGTAGTTGTTACTGCTGAGCAAGAACAAATTATAGCCGAAAAACAAGAACAATATAATCTATTATTCTTAGGGTACAAAGGGAAATTAATCTCAATTTTCTGTGTAGATATCCCATTAAGAGATGAAGCTAGTGCAGTATTAACTGAACTTAGAAATAGAGGTAAAAAGGTAGTTCTTTTAACAGGAGATAATGAAATTAGAACCAAGAAAATTTTAAAAGATGTAACTTTCGATGAAGTACATACAAGTATGACGCCAGTTACGAAATTTGAATACATTAAGAGTGAAAAAGAACAAGGAAGACGCGTCCTAATGATAGGTGATGGTCTGAATGACTCAGCAGCATTATCAGAAAGTGACGTAAGTATCGTTATGAGTGAAAGTGCTGATCTTTCAAAACAAATTAGTGATGTTGTCCTAAAATCAGATTCACTAAACTCATTATTACTATTATCAGATGTTTCAAAAACACTACGTGCACAAATGAGCAACAACGTTAAGAGTACTGTATCAATTAATAGTTCATTAATATTCTTAGGATTAATAAATGTATTACCATCGAACTTATTAGCATTACTGCACAATCTAACAACATTTAGTATCGTACTTAAGAATTTTAATATTAAGTAGAGAAGATCAAAAGGTGATGAGCTGATTATGTTGGGAAGAAGGTGACTCTTCTTTTGAATATGTAAACTAAATTACTCTTATTAATCGCCGTGGTATGTAAACTAAATAATAAAACTCGGATCTGGGGAAATCTAGATTCGAGTTTTGCTGTATAGATAACTTAAATCTCGAAAAATACGTATTACTTATTTGAGATTCTCTTTATGATTATATTTGAAAATGTATACAATATATAGTAATATGTAAATATAATGAAATAAAGGAGAGCGTTTTAGTGAATAAAAAAAGAAGATTATTAAGTATTATGGCTGTTGCATCATTAGTAGCAGGTATAGGAGAGGTAGCAAGTCCACAGGCACAAGCAGTTACATTCCATAGTTGTAAAGAGGCGTGGAACCAAGGGTATGGAGATATTCGAGTAGGTGAAGATGGTTATTCAAGACATCTAGATAGAGATGGTGATGGAATAGCATGTGAAATCAGTAAATCAAATGGACAATATAAACCACGTGCTCAACATTCTCAAAATGGTTGGGTGAAAAGTGGCGGATTTTGGTACTATTATAAAAATAATTCAGTAGTAAGAAACGCGTGGGCAGGAAACTACTGGCT
>NZ_JAPWCC010000030.1:0-20759 GCF_041433735.1 Gemella sp. 20925_1_85
AAGTATTCTTTTTTTATAATAAAACACCTTAGAGAGTCATATTTCGACTCTTTAAGGTGTTTTATTCATTAATAGACTATCTTTCTAGGATTATTTAATCTATGGAGTTTTGCTTGA
Source organism: Gemella sp. 20925_1_85 (assembly GCF_041433735.1). Classification (NCBI taxonomy): domain Bacteria; kingdom Bacillati; phylum Bacillota; class Bacilli; order Caryophanales; family Gemellaceae; genus Gemella; species Gemella sp. 20925_1_85. The sequence goes on from NZ_JAPWCC010000030.1 coordinate 118, forward strand.
GCAATTTCATTGTACACTTCTTCATTTCTTTTTTCGTATAATAAAATAGCCCATGTGTACCATAATAAATCACAAAACTGTAAGAATACATCTAATTTATCATAACGGCACTCTTTATCGCTAAAATACGCTTTTAAGAAAGTAATTGTTTCCTCATAGTTTAAATCATTTTCTGATATAAAACTCGCAATATCGAAATAATAGTCGTTATATCCAGCATATTCAAAATCTATTAAATATAATTTATCTTTTGTAAATAAGAAATTACCTTCAACTAAGTCATTGTGACATAGTCTGTCAGGTTCATAGAACTCTTTAAAATCATCTATGATGCACAAATATTGTTCAAGAATATTCTGTTTTTCATCAATTTGGTTATAATAATTATAAAATTGCTTAACAGGATCAAACATATGCTCAGCTTGAAATTTTTTCGAATGAAAGTTATTGAGAAGTCTTCCTATTCTTATAATACTTGATAATTTTCTTTGTGAAATAAATGTTTTCGGATTAGGTTGAAATTCTGTGATTAGGTTATCATTATTGAAGAATATTGGTTTAAGAAAGTAATCTTCATCGGCAAGAAGACTAATAGCTTCTTTTTCGTTATTTTTATTTACAATATTTGTAGAATCTTTAGATGTTCTATAGAAATATTTATTATTATCCGTTGTAATAATATAATTTTTATTAGTAATTCCATAACTTGTTTCTTCTAGTGAGATTACTTTTTCATTTAAGATTTTTTCTAATTTATCTAAATTGTACATATCAATATCCTCCTTAATTTCTGAAATATAAAATCCTTTTTCACTATAATTATATAATAAACTAACTAAAGTTAAAAGAAAAACGATTACATTGTTTATAAATTTAATTTTTGAATTTTTATTAAAATACTATTTTTTTTCATAATATATTTCTATTAGTTTTGAAATAAATTAATAAATATACACTATATTATTTATGTGAACTTAAATTGATACTAATCTTTAAAAATACCTGGTATATATAGATATTTTAAATTAAAAATTTATAAAAAAAATGGTGATTGTTGAAAAAAAACAAGAAATTTGATATAATTATAATGTATAAAATATATTTATATACACAGAGTTTCATTTTTAAATATCATAGGAGGTGTGAAATGAAAGAAGTTTTTATTAATAGTGAGTATATTACATTAGCTCAATTTTTAAAATTAGAAGGTTTTATAGGTTCAGGAGGAGAAGCTAAATACTTTTTACAAGAAGTAGAAGTCGAGCTTAATGGAGAGCTAGAAAACAGACGAGGGAAAAAATTATATTCAAATGATGTAATAAAATTAGAAGGAAACGAATTTATAATAATTAATGAAAATTAAAAGTTTAAAATTACTGTACTTTCGAAATTATTTATCTACGAATATAGATGCACATCCCTCGCTTAATGTTTTAGTAGGAAACAACGCGAATGGAAAAACTAATATTATAGAGTCTATTTTTTGTTTGGCACTTGGAAAAAGCTACAGAACAAAGAGTGATAGCGAGTGTATTATGTTTGGAGAAACAGCAACAGCTATGTCTTGTATCGTGAATAAGAATGATAAAGATCTAGACATAATGTTAGGAATTAATAATAAAGGGAAAAGTGCAAAGATTGCTGGAATAAAAAAAACGAAGTTAACTGATTTTGTTGGTGAACTAAATGTTGTTCTTTTCTCTCCAGAAGACTTGCAGATTGTTAAAGGTTCTCCAGCGCTACGTAGAGAATTTATGAATCGTGAATTCTATCAATTTTCACGTATTTATCATAAATACTACTTAATGTATCAACATCTTTTAAAACAACGTAATTCATATTTAAAAGATATGAGAAAGAATCCGAAAGATGAGATGTCTCTAGCGTATCTAGAAACTCTTACATCTCAACTCGCGAGAGTAGCACTATACATTACAAAAGAGAGAGTGTCATTTGTTCAAGATATTTCTAAGTTAACATATAAAAATATGTTAAATATATCTAATGGGCAAGAAACTTTAAAAATTAAGTATAAAAGTTCAGTTTTAGATGCATTGAATATTTCAGAAATAAACGATGAGTCTTTTACTGAAGAAAACTTGACTAAAGTCATGATGAAGAAATCTTTTGATGATATTATGCGAGGTAGTACAAAAATTGGACCACAGCATGATGATTTAGAGTTTTATATAAATGATCTTGATGCTAAAATGTATGCATCCCAAGGTCAACAGAGAAGTATAGTATTATCACTTAAACTCGCTGAAATAAATTATCTAAAAGAAAAAACAGGAACATATCCTGTATTACTATTGGATGATGTGCTAAGCGAGCTAGATAAAAATAGACAATTGAAATTATTAGATGCAATTAATGAAAATGTGCAAACATTCATTACGACACCTTCAATATCAGATATTAAAGAAGATTTATTAAGAAAAGCTAAAGTTTTCAAAATAGAGAATGGAAACATTAGTGAAATAGTCTAGAAAATTTATTTATGAATTTACTAAAATGAAAGGAAAAATCATGGTAGAAAATAAAAAAACACAAGAATATAATGCCGATCAGATTCAGGTCCTTGAAGGATTAGAAGCTGTTAGGGTAAGACCAGGTATGTATATCGGTTCTACATCTAGTAAAGGTCTACACCACCTTGTTTGGGAAATAGTAGATAACTCAATAGATGAAGCGTTAGCTGGATATTGTAATACGATAACAGTAGCAATTGAAGAAGGAAATTGGATAAGAGTAGAGGATAATGGTCGTGGGATTCCTGTAGATATTCAAGAACAAACAGGTAAACCTGCACTTGAAGTAATCCTTACAGTACTACATGCCGGTGGTAAATTCGGAGGCGGCGGATATAAAGTATCTGGTGGTCTTCACGGGGTTGGTGCCAGTGTAGTTAATGCTTTGTCAACTAACTTAGAAGCCTCTGTTCATCGTGATGGGAAAATTCACAGTATGAAATTTGAGCGAGGAGATGTAGTTCAAGGTATTACTGTAGTTGGAGATACTGATAGAACTGGAACAACTATTCGTTTTAAAGCAGATCCAGAAATCTTCCAAGAAACGACAGTATATGAATACGATATTTTAAGAACACGTATTAGAGAACTTGCTTTCTTAAACAAAGGAATAACAATTATTCTTAAAGACGAAAGAGCAGGACAAGAAAAAGAGGAAACTTTCTGTTATGAAGGTGGACTATTAGAATATGTAGAGATGTTAAATGAGAATAAAGATGCTTTACATGAAGCTATCTATGTTCACGGTGAGATGGATGGTAAAGAAGTAGAAATCTCAATGCAATATAACACTGGATATTCAAATAATGTCTTAAGTTATGCGAATAACATTAATACACATGAGGGTGGTACTCACGAAAGTGGATTTAAAACTGCACTTACAAGAATAATTAACTCTTATGGTAAAAAGAATAAACTTATTAAAGATAAGGAATCTTTAACAGGTGACGACGTTCGTGAAGGACTTGTTGCGATTATCTCAATTAAACACCCAAATCCACAGTTCGAAGGACAAACAAAAACTAAATTAGGTAACTCAGAAATGAGTACTATTACTAACAAACTATTCTCTGAAGAATTAGATAGATTCTTATTAGAAAATCCAAAAACAGCAAAAATAATCGTTGAAAAAGGACTTCAAGCATCACGTGCGAGAATCGCAGCGAAGAAAGCTCGTGAATCTACACGTCGTAAAAATGCTTTAGAGTTTACTAATCTACCAGGGAAACTTGCTGACTGTTCAAGTAAAGATGCAGCTGAATGTGAATTATTCCTAGTCGAAGGGGACTCTGCGGGAGGAAGTGCAAAACTTGGACGTAATAGTAAATTCCAAGCTATTTTACCGCTTAAAGGTAAAATTCTGAACGTAGAGAAAGTTAGAATTGATAAGGTATTAGCTAACGATGAAGTTCGTTCATTAATTACAGCTATTGGTATGGGTATTGGTGAAACATTAAACATCGATAAACTTCGTTATCACAAAATCGTTATTATGACCGATGCCGATGTCGATGGAAGTCACATTAGAACATTATTATTAACATTCTTCTTCAGATATATGAGAGAATTAATCGACGCAGGATATGTATATATCGCTAGACCACCTCTATATGGATTAAAAGTAGGTAAGAAAGAATTCTACTGCCACACAGAAGAAGAACTGAAACAAAATATTGAAGAACATGCTGGAGATAAAAAGTACACTGTTCAACGATACAAAGGTCTTGGAGAGATGAATGCAGAAGAACTATGGGATACTACAATGGATCCAGAACACCGTTTAATGTACCAAGTAAGTGTTGATGATGCTCAAAGAGCAGATGCTGCTTTTGATACACTAATGGGTGAAAAAGTAGAACCAAGACGTAAATTTATCGAAGATAATGCGCTAAATGTTATAAACTTAGACATTTAGAAAGAAAGGATAGAACATGGAAGATAATAAAAATAATATTACCTTAAGAAACATAACAACTGAAATTGAAAATTCATTCTTAGATTATTCAATGAGTGTTATTGTATCACGTGCATTACCAGATGTTCGTGACGGGTTAAAACCAGTTCATAGAAGAATACTTTATGCTTTTAATGATTTAGGGTTAACATATGATAAACCTTACAAAAAAAGTGCCTTCGTTGTAGGGGAAGTAATGGCGAAGTATCACCCTCATGGTGACTCTGCAACATATGGAACAATTGTACGTTTAGCACAAGATTTCAATAGTAGATATCCTTTAGTAGATGGTCAAGGGAACTTTGGTTCTATTGATGGAGACGGTGCTGCTGCGATGCGTTATACTGAAGCTAGAATGAGTAAAATAGCTTCTGAGTTACTACGTGATATTAACAAAGATACTGTTGATATGCAAGATAACTACGATGGAACAAAACAAGAACCAAAAGTATTACCAGCAAGAATTCCAAACTTATTAGTTAACGGAAGTAGCGGTATTGCCGTTGGTATGGCGACTAATATTCCACCTCATAACTTAGGTGAGGTTATCGATGGAGTAATCGCATTAGCTGATAACTCAGAAATAACAATTGCTGAATTAATGTCTAAAATTAAAGGACCAGACTTCCCAACAGGATCATTCCTATTAGGACGCAGTGGAATAGTTAAAGCATACACTACAGGACGTGGTTCTGTAATTATGCGCGGTAAAACTGAAATAGAACAAATGAAAAATGGTAAAGAAAGAATTGTAATTACAGAAATTCCTTACCAAGTAAACAAAGCTAAATTAGTAGAAAAAATTGCAGAATTAGCTCGTGATAAAAAAATTGAAGGTGTTACAGATCTTCGTGATGAAAGTAACTTAAAAGGTATCAGAATTGTAATTGAATTACGTCGTGACGTTAATAGTAATGTAATTTTAAACAATTTATACAAATTAACACCATTACAAAGTTCATTCGGTGTTAACATGATTGCTCTTGTAAATGGAGTACCTAAGTTATTAAATCTTAAAGAAGTACTTTACTACTATTTAGAGCACCAAAAAGAAGTAGTAGTTAGAAGAACTAAATTCGATCTTAAAAAAGCACAAGCTCGTGCTCACATATTAGAAGGTTTACGAATTGCTCTAGATAATATCGATAGAATTATTAGTTTAATTCGTGGATCTCAAACAGCTGAAGAAGCGAAAGCTGGACTGATTGATCAATTTGGATTAACTGAAATTCAAGCACAAGCTATCTTAGATATGCGTCTTCAAAGACTTACAGGTTTAGAACGTGATAAGATTGAAGAAGAATATAGTAAACTTATGGAACTTATCGCTGACTTAGAAGATATTCTAGCTAAACCAGAACGTGTAATTCAAATCGTTAAAGATGAGCTATTAGAAGTTAAGGAAAAATTCGGAGACAAACGTCGTAGTGTAATTATCGAAGGACAAGTAGATCAAATCGAGAACGAAGATTTAATTGAAAAAGAACAAATCATAATTACTTTATCTCATAACCAATACATTAAACGTCTTGCTGCAAGTACATATAAATCACAAGGACGTGGTGGACGCGGAGTAAACGGTATGACTACAAATGATGAGGATAACGTAGCTTACATGCTAAGTTGTTCAACTCATGATCATATCCTATTCTTTACAGATAAAGGTAAGGTTTATACTCTTAAAGGTTATGAAATTAACCAAATGAGTAGACAATCTAAAGGAATACCAATTATTAACCTATTAGAAATTGAAAAAGAAGAAAAAGTAAACTCTATTATTGCAATTTCTGATTTACAAGAAGAAGATACGAACCTAATCTTCTCAACTAAATACGGTATCATTAAGAAATCTAAATTAGGAGATTACGCAAGTATTCTTAAGAAAGGTAAGATCGCTCTTAAACTTGATGAAGATGATGCATTAATCGATGTTCAAAGAATTACAGATGATCAAGATATTATGATCGTTACAGCAAATGGACAAGCAATCAGAATTAATGCAGAAAAAGTTCGTACAATGGGACGTGTAAGTCGAGGGGTTAAAGGTATCACACTTTCTCCAGATGACTATGTAGTAGGTATGGAAGTAGTTGATGAATCTAAGAAAATTTTAACAGTAACAGAAAATGGTATTGGAAAAATTTCTAAATCTACGGAATTCAATGTAATTAACCGTGGAGGAAAAGGTGTTAAAGTAGCAAAAGTTACGAAGAAAACAGGTAAGATTGTAGCGGTTAAATCTATCGCAGGAAATGAAGACTTAATGATAATGACTGATCAAGGAATTATTATTAGAATAGATGTTTCTACAATCAGCACATTAGGAAGAACAGCGACTGGAGTTAAAGTTATTAACTTAGTTGATGATCAAAAAGTTGCGACTGTAACTTTAGCAGCTAAAGAAGAAAGCTACGAAGACGAATAGGAAGTAAATAGCAAAAAACTAGAAGAACTCTATAAGTGGTAAAATACTATTTATAGAGTTTTTTCATGAAAATGAAGTATTGAATAGGGAGTGACTCAAAAATCGTGATTTCGAAGAAATCGATTTTGTCGAGTCATCCCCCGCATGGTTTATTATATATCTAAAAAGCTTTTCTGAAGCGATTTTAGATATCAATAATCCACTACGTCTATGAGTTCCTTAAAATTTAGGTCTTTTGAGTCACTCCCTGATGTAAAAATTATAATATAATAAAGGTTTGTAAGTGGTTTAAAATAAATAATTAAACATAGTGAAATAAGAACAATAAAAAGAGATTTCTAAAAAAAGTTAGTAAAATAATTAAGAATATAAAAAAAATATCTAAAATTCATTGTTTTATTAGAAAAAAAGTTTTATAATGGATTATGTAGTTAAAACTGATAAATATACTTTATTAGTAAAAATCTTATCAAGGAGTAACTAAATGCAAAACACAAGATTAGAAAGCAATGTAAATGAAAATATTATACAAGAAGAGATTCAAATTCTTACAGAGATGCTGCTAAAAGCAACACAAAAAATGATTTCTGAAGATACATTTGAAAAAATTGTACAATTGAAAGCATTAGCAGATGAAAAAAATTACGAAAAATTAAATCTTATAATTAAAGATTTAACTCAAGAAGAAATGGAAATTGTTGCAAATTTCTTTTCAATTTTACCATTATTAATTAATATAGCTGAAGATGTCGATTTAGCATATGAAGTTAACTATAAAAATAATATAGGTGAATCATATGTGGGGAAATTATCTGAGTCTATTAAAAATATTAAGGATAAAAAAATCTTAGAAAATATTAATGTAGTGCCAGTATTAACAGCTCACCCAACACAAGTTCAACGTAAAACAGTTCTTGATTTAACAGAAAAACTTCACAGTTTATTAAGAAAACATCGTGATGTGAAAAATGGATTAATCAATGAAAGAAAATGGAAAAATGCAATTCAAAAACATATTGAAATATTAACACAAAGTGATATTATTCGTGAGAAAAAATTAAAAGTAGCTAACGAAATCACAAACGTATTAGAGTACTATAACTTATCATTTATTAAAGCAATTGCAAAATTAATGACTGAGTATAAATTACTATTAAAAGAAAATAATATAGAATTTAAAAATGAAACTCCAATAACAATGGGAATGTGGATTGGTGGAGACCGTGATGGAAATCCATTTGTAACTGCTGAAACATTAAACCTATCAGCAATGAAACAATGTGAACTTATAACAACTTATTATAGTGAGAAGTTAAATAGTTTATATAGAACATTCTCAATGTCATCGCACGTTACTAAAGGAAGTAATGAATTAGAAGAATTGGCAAATCGTTCAAGTGATACTTCTGAGTATAGAGAAAAAGAATTATACAGAAGAGCAATTTCATACATTAAAGATAAACTAGAAAATACTAAAGAATATCTATTACATGATGTTGAAAGTGGAGAAAAATATCTTACAGCTGATGAGTTTATTGCTGATTTAACAATAATTGAAAAGTCATTATTAGAGAATAAAGGTGAAATCTTAGTAACTGGTGAATTTGAAGAATTACTTAATGTTGTTAAAATATTTGGATTCTATTTAGCAAGTATTGATATGCGTCAAGATTCAAGTGTCTATGAAGCATCAGTAGCTGAATTATTAAGTAGTGCTAATATAGAAAAAGATTACAGTTCATTAAGTGAAGAAGAAAAATGTGAACTTCTATTAAAACAATTAAAAGAAGATCCACGACCACTAAGCATAAATGATGAAAATAAACAATCAGAAGAATTACGTAAAGAACTAGCAATATTTAGAACAGCTAGAAAATTAAAAGATAAACTAGGTGATAATGTTATTAAACAAAACATTATTTCACACACAACAAGTGTTTCTGACTTATTAGAACTTGCCATTATGCTAAAAGAAGTTGGTTTAGTGGGAAGTGATTTTGCAAGATTACAACTTGTACCATTATTTGAAACAATCGAAGACTTAGAAAATTCATATGAAGTAATGGATAAATACTTAAGTCTAGATATCGTGAAAAAATGGGTAAGTGATAATAGAAGTTATCAAGAGATTATGTTAGGATACTCTGATAGTAATAAAGATGGTGGATACCTATCATCTGGATGGTCGCTTTATAAAGCACAACAAGAGCTATCATCACTAGGAGAAAAACATAATATTAAAGTTACATTCTTCCACGGTCGAGGTGGTACTGTTGGTCGTGGAGGTGGACCAAGTTATGATGCGATTATTTCTCAACCTTTAGGAAGTGTACAAGATAGAATACGTCTTACAGAACAAGGTGAAATTATCGCAGCTAAATACGGAAACAGTGACGCGGCATACTATAACTTAGAAGCCTTATTCTCTGCCGTTATTCAAAGAATGAATGCTGATAAGGTTAATACAGATATCAGAGATATACCTGAAATCCAAGTTATTATGGATGAAATAGTAGAAGATAGTTATAACAAATATCGAGAACTAGTATTTGAAAATCCTAACTTTTATAATTACTTCTTCGAAGCAACGCCAATTAAAGAAATTTCAAGTCTAAATATTGGTTCACGTCCAGCATCACGTAAGAAAATTACTGATATTGGTGGCTTAAGAGCAATTCCATGGGTATTCTCATGGTCGCAAAGTAGAATTATGCTTCCTGGTTGGTACGGAGTAGGAACAGCATTTTCAAACTTTATAAATAAAGATAAAGGTAACATTGAAAAACTTCGTAAAATGTATAAAGAATGGCCATTCTTTACATCATTACTTTCAAATGTAGATATGGTTATGTCAAAATCTGACATGGATATAGCAAAAGAATACGCAAATCTATGTAAAGAAGAGGAAACTAAACAGGTATATGAAGAAATATTAAGAGAATGGAATTTAACAAAACAAGTAGTTTTAGAAATTTCAGAACATAAAGAATTCTTAGAAGATAATACTTATTTAACTCGAAGTTTAGAAAATAGGTTACAGTACTTTAATACATTAAACCTAATTCAATTAGAGTTAATTAAACGTTCAAGAGAAGGTAAATTACCTGAATCACAAATTAATACTATTCATATAACTATTAACGGAGTTGCTACAGGACTTAGAAACTCAGGATAATAAAAAAGAGAGGATTCACCATGAGTCCTCTCTTTCTTTAGAAATTTAATACCGAAGTGCTTGATATTTAGATATAAATTTTTTTCAGATAAATAAACACACAATCCTAATTTTTAAGAATTGTGTATTTTAATTTATTTAATTTTTATAGCGACATAACTCATAGGTGGAACAACTGTTCCGAACGGTGTTGAATATACATCGTTGTTTCCAAATAGTTTTTCACCAGAGTAATTTTCTACAAAATGTGCTTTAGAATCAAGATTTACAATACAAAGAACATTATTTCGTCTATATGCAACACAATTATTATTTGTATATATAAATTCGAAGTTTGTAATAAAATCATCTTTATTTTCATTTCTAAAGTTTGATAATTCGATATAGTGATTTAGTAAATCTTCATCTTTATTATCATGTGTAAATCCTAAACGATTATATGGATCTCTAAAACCATACATTCCAATTTCATCACCATAGTAGATACAAGGGACACCAGGTAGAGTAAATTGAATAAAACTAGCATATTTAAGGAGTTCTTTCGCTTTAGAATATTGTTCATTAGACATTTTATATGTTGGTCTCTCATGAACAGGAACATCTTCAGGATTATCAAATGCTAGCATAGTTAATACTCGTTCTGTATCATGACTTCCTAATAAGTTCATTACAGCATCAAGAGCTGGGCGAGGATAATTTTCTACTAGTTTTAAAATTTCAAGAGTAAAGTCTTTTGCATTTTTATTTTTTACAAAATTAATAATTGCATTTTTCCAAGGATAATTCATAACACTATCAAGTTGATCACCTAAGAAATAACGACGACGAGTATTGTATGAAATCTTATTTGTTGCGTCTTCCCAAACTTCACCGATGATTAGAGCATCTTCGTCATAATATTTCGCACTCTCACGAATTCTATCTAAAAATTCATCAGGAAACTCATCAGCAACATCAAGTCTCCATCCAGCAATTCCAAGTTTTTGCCAAAAGTTGACAACCCCAGTATCCTTATTATTAATAAAGTCACTGTACTCTTTATTTTCTTTTATTACCGTAGGTAAGTTATCAAATCCCCACCATGAATGGTATTCGTTAGGGAAATTTATGAAATTAAACCAAGAATAATATGGTGAACTTTGTGAATTATATGCTCCAACACTATCATAATTATTATATCTATTGAAATAAATACTATCTGAACCGGTATGACTAAATACACCATCTAGTATGATTCTAATATTATCATCTTTAAAATCTTTACAGAACTTTTCAAATTGTTCGTTTGTTCCAAAATATGGATCCACATTAAAATAATCAGATGTTGAATAACGATGGTTTTCTGGACTTTCTACAATTGGATTAAGGTAGATACTCTCGATATTTAGTTTTTTGAAATACTCTTTTTCTTCTTCAATACCTAGTAGATTCCCCATTAGAAAATCTTTAGCCCCATAATTTTCATGAGTAATAGACGAATGAGGAACACTATTCCAATTTTCATGTCTTATTCTCACATTTTCATTTTTTGCGGATTTTGCTGTAAATTTCTCACTGCGCTTAAATCTATCTGGGAAAATTTGATACATGATAGAACCTTTATACCAATCTGGTGTAGTGAAGTTCTTATCATAAACTGTCAATTGCCAATCAGGTAATTCATCATTGCTATTAACTAACTTAGCATCAAGTTTATCATTTTTTAAATAAACATAAAAACTGTCAAAATGAACTTCAAAATGGTAAAAATAAAGACCGGTATTAAATGGTTCAAAAGTTACATGATAAGAAGAGTAGTTATCTTTAGCTTTCTCTTTGAACTCTAAACTCTTAGAAATAAGTTCACCAGTATATTCATTTTTTATAATTATTTTAAAATCATTAAAATAAAAATCATCTTTAATAAAAACTTCAAAATAGAAGTTGTCATTATTTTTTAATGCCCCCTGTGGGTATTTATTTTTTATTGGATTAAATTTAATCATATTTTTCATCTCCGAAACATAAAATTTTCATTACTAAACTGTTTTCTAAAATCAATCAGTTTAATTTTAATATAAAAGTTTTTAAAAGTAAATGATTTAATTATAAAATAATAAAAAATAATTAATATAAAGGCAATGTAAGGGGTATAATTCTTTATAGAAAACAACTAAAGAAAACATTTACATCAAGGCTTTATTGTGTTATACTATAGGTATAAAAAATAAAGAAATAATTAGTGATAAAATTAACTATTTTTATTCGTATTTCTTTATGCTAAAAATTTTTATCAACTAAAGTAAACGTTTACTTTTAGTGAAAAGGGGGTTATTTAGTGAATAATAATATGGCAGAATATTTATTCCATGAAGGGACTAATTACCATAGCCATAAATATTTAGGATCATTTTTAGATGGGGATAAATGTACATTTCGAGTATGGGCGCCAAATGCAGTAAAGGTATTTGTAACTGGTGAGTTTTGTTCTTGGCATCCACATACTCATGAAATGAAATTAATTAATGATAAGGGTATATTTGAAGTTGAGCTTAGTGGTATTAAACAATATGATGCATATAAATATGTAATAGTTACTAAAAGTGGAACTGAGTTATGGAAAGCAGATCCTTATGCAAAACATGCTGAAACTAGGCCATTAACCGCTTCAAAAGTTTATTCATTACCGTACTATGAATGGAAAGATAGCAAATGGATGAAAAATAGAGAAGTTCCTTACCATCGTCCAATGAATGTTTACGAAGTACATTTAGGTTCTTGGAAGCATCATGAAGATGGTAGGGAATTAAGTTATAGAGAATTGGCTCATACATTAGTAGAATATGTTAAAGATATGAACTATACTCATATAGAATTACTACCTATAACTGAATATCCTTACGATAAATCATGGGGATATCAAGCAACAGGGTATTTTGCACCAACATCTAGATATGGAACACCTGAAGACTTTATGTATTTTGTTGATTGTTGTCACCAAAATAATATTGGAGTAATTTTGGACTGGGTACCTGGACATTTCACAAAAGATGCTCATGGATTATATGAATTTGATGGGACGCATTGTTATGAGTATTCAGATACGAGAAAAATGGAACATGAAGGTTGGGGAACTAGAGTCTTCGACTATGGACGAAATGAAGTAAGATCATTTTTAACATCAAGTGCAATTTCTTGGATAGAAGATTATCATATTGATGGTATTAGAGTAGATGCCGTAAGTTCGATGATATTTTTAAACTATTGTCGAGATGAGGAAAAATCTGCAAGAAATATCTATGGCGGTTTTGAAAATTTAGAAGCAATTGATTTCTTAAAAAATTTAAATCTTTACGTAAAAGAAAATTATCCTGGTGTTTCTATGATAGCAGAAGAATCAACAAGTTATCCAAAAGTAACAGCAGCAGTCGAACATGGTGGTTTAGGATTTGACTTTAAGTGGAATATGGGATGGATGAATGACAGTCTTGATTATTTAGAAACAGATCCTTTCTTCAGAAAAGGAGTACATAACAAATTTACTTTCTCAATGCATTATGCATTTTCGGAAAACTTTATCCTACCAATTTCACATGATGAAGTAGTACATGGTAAAAAATCGCTATTAGATAAAAGTCCGGTTTCTTATGAAGATAAGTTTGGAAATTTCAAGGCATTCTTAGGATATATGTATGCACATCCTGGGAAAAAACTAACATTTATGGGAATCGATATTGCTCAATTTATTGAATGGGATGAAGAAAGAGAATTAGATTGGTTATTAATGCTGTATCCAAAACATGTATTCACACATAGATATGTTAAGGAGCTTAACAAATACTATAAATCTACACCTGCATTATGGGAAAATGATAGTGATTGGGATGGATTTAAATGGCATGTTGTAGACGATAATAACAATAATGTTTTTGCTTTCTCTCGTAAAGATAGATCTGGTAAAGAAGTATTGGTAGTAACTAACTTTTCTAATCAAGTATTAAAACATTACGAAATAGGAGTAAATACTTGGGGAAGTTATAAAATAGCATTAAACTCTGATGCCAAGAAATATGATGGATTAGCAATCTCGAATAGAAATTTAAAAACTATAAATAAAGAGAAAAATGAATTTAAATATACTTTGAGTATAAATATACCACCTTATACAACGATGTATATAGAAAAGAAATAATAAGTTTTAGAAGAAGGGGGTCAAATTTATGGCACGAAAAAAAGAAGTAGTAGCTATGCTACTAGCAGGAGGACAAGGTACGAGGCTTCAAGTATTAACTAAAGATATGGCAAAACCAGCCGTACCTTTTGGTGGAAAATATAGAATTATTGATTTTCCATTATCAAACTGTGCGAACTCTGGAATTTCAACAGTGGGTGTATTAACGCAGTTTATGCCACTTGAGCTTAACTCATATATGGGTAATGGTCAACCATGGGATTTAGATAGAATGGATGGTGGATTATCAATTCTACCTCCGTATACTGCAGGTAAAACGGGAGAATGGTATAAAGGAACAGCTAATGCTATTTATCAAAATATTAAATACATAGAGCAATACAATCCAGAATACGTACTTATTTTATCTGGAGATCACATTTACAAAATGAATTACAAAGAAATGTTAGATTTCCATAAACAAAAAGGTGCTGACTTAACAATAGCTCATATTAATGTTCCTCTTGAAGAAGCGAGCCGTTTTGGTATTTTAAATACTAATACAGATTTAAAAGTTACAGAGTTTTTAGAAAAACCAGAAAATCCTATATCTACAAAAGCATCAATGGGTATTTATATCTTTAGTTGGAAAGAACTTAGAGAATACCTGATTCGTGATGAAGAAAATTCTGATAGTGAAAAAGACTTCGGTAAAAATATTATTCCAATGATGTTAAATGAAGGTAAAAACATTTATGCATATCCATTTTACGGATATTGGAAAGATGTAGGTACAATAGAAAGCTTATGGGAAGCTAATATGGACCTTATTAAAAATAAAGAGAACTTCAACATTGATGATAGATTATGGAGAATTTATTATCGTCACGATGGAGCAATGCCACAATACTTAGGACACAGTGCAAATGTGAAAAATTCTATGATTTCTGATGGTACTGCAGTTTATGGTACTGTTTCTGAATCAATTATCTCTTCAGGTGTTAGAATCGAAGAAGGTGCAGAAGTTGTAGGAAGTATAATAATGAAAGATGTTCTAATAGAAAAAGGTGCTAAAGTATATAATTCAATTATTGCTGAAGGTTCTGTAATTAAGGAAAATGTAGAAGTTGGTAACAGAGAAATAGTTCTAGGAAAAGAACAAATAACAGTAATCGGTAGGGATGAAGTAGTAAATGAGAATAGGAAAGTAGAGGGAAAATAATATGGTAAATGCGTTTTGTGTATTATTTGCAGATAACTATCGTAATGATGATTTGCAAGGATTAGTAAGAAATAGAACACTAGCATCTTTAGCGGTTGCATCAAGATATAGAATGATTGATTTCATGTTATCTTCTTTAGTAAAAGCTGAAGTATCAAATATTGCAGTAGTAACAAATTATCACTATAAATCGTTAATGGATCACCTGAGTTGGGGGAAAGACTGGGATCTAAATAGAAAAAATAGTGGACTTAAGTTTATTACACCAATGTCAAACCATCACTCAAACCGTGTAGCTCAAAACAAGATTGAGGCATTAGGGGATGCTTCTAAATATGCAGACACATTGTTAGAAGAATATTGTATCTTAGCTGATGGAAACATTGTAGGTAATATTGATTTTAGAGATATGGTAAATTACCATAAATCAACAAATGCAGATGTAACGTTAGCTTATACTTATAGAAAACCGCAACAACGTGAATCACAAATAATTTTTGATGACAAGAATAGAGTTTATGACAGTTTATATCATTATGATGGATTTGATCAAGTATGCCCGACACAGGTTAAGATCTATATAATGTCTAAACAAATGTTTAAAGAATTGGTTAAAAAAGGAACGACATTAGGATGGCAGGATCTTCTATTAGACTTTATTACTAAGAACTTCCATCGTTTAAATGTTTATGGATATGAAATTAAGAATTACAATAGAACAATTAATAGTGTTCAAGAATATTATAATTTCAACCGTGATTTATTAAATCCAGACAAGTTAAATGAATTGTTCTTATCAGGAACAGATATTCTAACAAGAGTAGCAGATAGTGTACCAACTACATATGGAGACGGAGCGATTGTTAAGAATTCTATCTTAGGTGATGGTTGTGAAATTAACGGAATTGTAGAAAACAGTATTCTATTTAGAGATGTTGTAGTTGAAGAAGGGGCAGTAATTAAAAACTCAATAGTACTGCCAAATTGTGTTGTTAAAAAATCAGCATACTTAGATTGTGTAATTCTAGATAAATATGCAGTAGTATCAGAAAAAGTTGAACTAAAAGGAACAGAAAACTGCCAAGTTATCGTAGAAAAAGGTAAAATAGTAGAATAATAAAAAAGGGTTAGATTAAAATGTAGGAGAAATTTGTAAAACTTTCGATTTTCAAAAGAAAAAAGAGTATAATATACAGATAGACTGCATCTAAAACTAACCCTTTTAGTATGAAAGTAAATTACGAATAAGGAGAAATATAATGAAAATTTTATTCGTGGCAGCTGAAGCGGCACCATTTGTAAAAGTTGGAGGTCTAGGTGATGTTATAGGTTCATTACCAAAAGCTCTTCAAGATGAAAATGTAGAAGCAAGGGTTGTACTGCCGTTGTATTCTTCAATAGATAGAGATAAGTACGATTTAAAATACAGACAACATATTTTTATTAATTTAGGATGGAGAACAGTTTACTGTGGAATCTTTGAGACTGTAGTAAACGGAGTAACTTATTATTTTATTGATAATGAACAGTATTTCAATAGAGATAGTGTCTATGGACAAGATGATGATGGCGAACGATTCGCGTTCTTCTCGAAAGCAGCATTAGAAATACTTCCTCATGTCGATTATAGACCTGATATAGTTAATGCAAATGATTGGCATGCTGCATTATCAATTATTTACCTAGATGATCTTAAGTCGAGGGGAGAATGGTTCTATCAAAATATTAAGAGTGTAATATCAATTCATAATATAGAATTCCAAGGCAAATTCAATCCTTATGAAATGGGAAATCTATTTGGATTAGATAATAAGTATTTTGATGCTTTAATCTACAAAGGAGATTTAAATCTATTAAAAGGAGCTATCCAATTAGCTGATAGAATTAATACTGTGAGTGAAACTTACGCTCATGAAATATTAGACCCATACTTCTCATATGGATTAGATGATATTTTAAGGATAGAACAAGGGAAACTTCACGGTATAATCAATGGATTAGATACTGATAAGTTCAATTCGAAAACAGATAAACAAATTTTTAAAAACTTCGATGTGAAAACTTTAAAAAACAAAGTAGAAAACAAGTTAAAATTCCAAGAAGAATTAGCTTTGGAAGTAAATGAAAATATCCCTATGATTGGAATGGTAACTAGATTAACTCATCAAAAAGGTATTGATTTAGTTTTACATGTTGCTGATGAAATTTTAAAAACTGGTGCACAGTTGGTAATTTTAGGAACAGGGGATAGACATTATGAAGATGCACTACGTTCATTAGAATACCGTCGTCATGACAAAGTTAGAAGTTTAATTATGTTTTCATCGGAAGTATCTTCAAAAGTATATAGTTCTTGTGATATGTTCTTAATGCCTTCTAAAACTGAACCATGTGGTTTATCTCAATTAATTTCAATGAGATATGCTACAGTGCCGATTGTTCACAGAGTTGGTGGCTTAAGAGATACGGTAGAACCATTTGACGGTAAGTCTGGAACAGGATTTACATTTGAAAGTTTCGATGCGTATGATATGCTAGATGCTGTTTACAGAGCGACATACTGCTATTACCAAGAACGTCATATTTGGAATAAAATTATGAAGAATGCAATTAAACAAGATGTAAGTTGGAAAAAATCAGCTTTACAATATATAGATATGTACAATGAAATAGTCTAGTGAACTAGATTATAGGAGAGAATAATGAAAAATCAAGAATTTGAACAAAGAATAGAGAAGTATTTAAAAAGACAATTTGGGATTACTATAACTTCAGCAAGTAAACGTCAAGTTTATGAAGCGTTAATGAGTACGGTAAGAGAAAAATTATCTGAGAAGAAATTTGCTTACGAACAAGAATTAAAGAAAACTAAGCAAAAACGCGCTTACTACATGTCAATGGAGTTTCTTGTAGGTAGAACTTTAAGAAATAACCTATTTAATCTAGGATTAGAGAAAGAAACTAAAGAGTATTTAGAAAAAAATAATTTTAATCTAGATGAAATTTATGATATAGAACCAGATCCAGGTTTAGGTAATGGTGGGCTTGGAAGACTTGCTTCATGTTATCTAGATGCCTTAACTAGTAGTGATTATCCAGTAACAGGTTTTTCTATTCTTTATGAATATGGAATCTTCAAACAAGTAATCAACAATGGTTGGCAACAAGAATTTCCAGATTACTGGTTAGACTTAGGAAAATACGGTCTTGTTTATAGAAATGATGAAGAAATTGAAGTGAGATTCTACGGTCATGTAGAAGAAAAAATGACTGAAGATGGATTTAAAGTTGAGCATAAAGATTATACTTCAATTCAAGCGGAACCTTATGACTTATTAATATCTGGATATAAAACTAAAACTGTTAACACATTACGTCTTTGGGAAGCAAAAGCTAAAACTGGATTTAATATGAAACTATTTGAACGAGGAGAATATTCTAAGTCTTCAGAAGCAGAAGCAATCGCCTCATCAATTTCTAAATTATTATATCCAGCAGACAGCACAAATGAAGGTAAAGAATTACGTATAAAACAACAGTACTTCTTTATTAGTGCATCACTGCAACAACTAGTAAAAAATCACTATAATGAATTTGGGACACTAGAAAACTTAAGTGAGCATGTAGCGTTACATATTAACGATACTCATCCAGCTATGGGAGTCCCGGAGTTAATGAGATTATTACTTGATGAATACGGATATTCTTGGGACAAAGCTTGGGAAATTACAACTAAGACATTTGCCTACACAAACCATACAATTATGGCAGAAGCTTTAGAAAAATGGTCTGTAGATTTATTCAAGCCATTATTACCACGTATTTACTCAATTATTGAAGAAATTAACAAACGATTCTGTCAGTGGGTAATTGATCAAGGTAAAGATTATACTTTAGCTGAAACTGCGATAATTTATGATAATCAGATTAGAATGGCTAACTTATCTATCGTAGGAAGTCATAACGTTAATGGGGTATCAAAATTACACAGTTATATTTTAGTTGAATCAACATTTAGAGCGTTTAACGAATTATATCCATCAAAATTTGGTAATGTTACGAATGGTATAGCTCACCGTAGATGGTTAGGACAAGCAAACCCTGAGTTAGCGTCTTATCTTAAAGATTTAATTGGTGATGATTTTGTTAAAGATTTATCTAAAATTAGTAAATTAAATGACTATAAAAACGATAAGAAAGTTGTAGCAAAACTTCAAGAAATCAAAAAAGTTAAAAAAGAACAACTTGCTACATATATTCAAAATACTACAGGTATAACTGTAAATCCAGACTCTATCTTTGATGTTCAAGTTAAGAGATTACATGAATATAAACGTCAATTACTTAATGCTTTACACATTGTATACTTATACCGAGAAATTAAGTACAATGGTTTACGTCCAGTGCCAAGAACATTTATCTTCGCAGCAAAAGCTTCATCTGGATATCAAATGGCTAAAAATATCATCAAATTTATCCACTCAATATCTCAAATGATTGAATGTGATGAGTTAGTTCGTCAGTACATAAAAGTTGTATTCTTACCAGATTATAAAGTTACTCTTGCTGAAAAAATTATTCCAGCTGCTGATATTAGTGAACAAATTTCACAAGCTGGTAAGGAAGCAAGTGGAACAGGTAATATGAAACTAATGCTAAACGGTGCGTTAACATTAGGAACACTTGATGGTGCTAATGTGGAAATTCATGAAGCGGTAGGAGATGATAATATCTTTATCTTTGGTTTAGAAACACCAGAAGTAGACGCACTAAATGCACATGGATATAAACCATGGGAATACTACAATAGTTCAGTTAAGATTAAAGAGACACTAGATTTCATTAGAACTATGACCGTAGGTGGAATGAACTTCAACTTTATTGTAGATTATCTACTAACTCAAGATAATTACATGTGTCTAGCGGATTTTGAAAGCTATGTTGAAGCTCAAGAAAAAGTAGCCCAAACATATCAAGATAAAGAAAAATGGGGACAAATGAGCTTAATTAATACGGCTAACGCTGGAATCTTCTCTGCAGACAGATCAGTAGAAGAATACGCAAAAGACATTTGGGATATAAAAAAAGTAAAATAGAATAAAATTCATTAGAGCAACTTAGAAGAATTATTTTTATAAGTTGCTCTATTTTTATTTATATTATGGGTGAAAAATAAATATCTTTA
>NZ_JAPWCC010000031.1:0-19556 GCF_041433735.1 Gemella sp. 20925_1_85
AAAAAAGGACAGTCGGGTTCGGGGAGTTCTGCAAGGACACAAGCAGATCACTCCCGACCAGACGGAAAGGAAAAATCAACACTTGGAAAACGTATCGGTCAAACCATCGGTACAGTAGCTGATACCAAAGACAGAATGGTAGACACTGCTAGTGGTTTGAAAGAACAGGTTAAAGATTTGCCGACCAATGCAAGATATGCAGTATATCAAGGAAAATCCAAAGTAAAAGAGAATGTCCGTGATTTAACCAGTAGTATTTCTCAAACCAAAGCGGACAGAGCCAGTGGACGCAAGGAACAGCAGGAACAAAGGCGAAAAACCATTGCGAAGCGTCGCTCTGAAATGGAACAGGTCAAACAGAAAAAACAGCCTGCTTCTTCTGTTCATGAAAGACCGACTACAAGACAAGAACAATATCATGATGAACAGACCTCAAAACAGTCTAATATTCAGACTTCATATAAGGAATCTCAACAAGCCAAACAAGAGCGTCCAGCAGTTAAGTCCGATTTTTCAAGTCCAAAAGTGGAACGCCAAGGCAATACCGTTCAAGAAAAAACCGTTCAAAAGCCAGCAACTTCAACCACTACAGCAGATAGAACTTCACAACGTCCAATCACAAAAGAACGTCCGTCTACTGTTCAAAGAGTACCACTACAAAATACAAGAAGTAGACCACCAATCAAAACCGCCACCATTAAGAAAGTCGGTAAGAAACCATGAAGTTGAAAACTTTAGTGATTGGTGGTTCTGGATTATTCTTGATGGTCTTCTCACTGCTTCTGTTTGTTGCCATTTTATTTTCAGATGAACAGGACAGCGGAATTTCCAATATTCATTATGGAGGTGTGAATGTTTCCGCAGAAGTGCTGGCTCATAAGCCTATGGTAGAAAAATATGCCAAAGAATATGGCGTTGAAGAATATGTCAACATACTTCTTGCGATTATACAGGTGGAATCGGGCGGTACTGCGGAAGATGTTATGCAGTCCTCGGAATCCCTCGGTCTTCCACCTAATTCATTGAGTACAGAAGAATCCATTAAGCAAGGTGTGAAGTATTTCAGTGAATTATTAGCCAGTAGCGAAAGGCTCAGTGTAGATTTAGAATCGGTTATCCAGTCCTACAATTATGGTGGTGGTTTCTTAGGGTATGTGGCTAATCGTGGAAATAAATATACCTTTGAACTGGCTCAAAGTTTCTCAAAAGAGTATTCAGGTGGCGAAAAAGTGTCTTACCCCAATCCCATAGCCATACCTATCAATGGGGGCTGGCGATACAACTATGGCAATATGTTTTATGTGCAACTGGTAACGCAGTATCTTGTCACAACAGAGTTTGATGATGATACGGTACAAGCCATCATGGACGAAGCACTGAAATATGAGGGCTGGCGATACGTTTACGGTGGAGCTTCCCCGACTACTTCTTTTGATTGTAGCGGACTGACACAATGGACGTATGGAAAAGCTGGAATTAACTTACCACGAACCGCACAACAGCAATATGATGTGACCCAGCATATCCCACTATCGGAAGCACAAGCTGGCGATTTGGTTTTCTTTCATTCTACCTATAACGCTGGCTCTTATATTACTCATGTTGGGATATACCTTGGCAATAACCGTATGTTTCATGCAGGCGACCCAATCGGTTATGCCGACTTAACAAGCCCCTACTGGCAACAGCATTTAGTGGGAGCAGGACGAATCAAACAATGAGAAAGGAAGATTTAATGATGAAATTTAGAAAAAATCAGAATAAAGAAAAACAGATACCAAAGGAAAAGAAACCTCGTGTCTACTATAAGGTCAATCCTCATAAAAAGGTTGTGATTGCCTTGTGGGTACTTTTAGGGCTTAGTTTCAGCTTTGCGATATTCAAGCACTTTACAGCTATAGATACTCATACTATTCACGAAACAACTATCATAGAAAAGGAATACGTTGATACTCATCATGTAGAAAATTTTGTAGAGAACTTTGCGAAAGTCTACTATTCATCGGAGCAATCCGATAAGTCCATTGATAATCGAATGGAAAGTCTAAAAGGCTATCTGACAGATGAACTTCAAGCTCTCAATGTTGATACAGTACGCAAAGATATTCCTGTATCGTCTTCTGTAAGAGGATTTCAGATATGGACGGTAGAGCCAACTGGCGACAATGAGTTTAATGTAACCTACAGTGTAGACCAGCTCATTACAGAGGGAGAAAATACAAAGACCGTCCACTCTGCTTATATAGTGAGTGTCTATGTAGATGGTTCTGGAAATATGGTACTGGTTAAGAATCCGACCATTACCAACATACCTAAGAAATCAAGTTATAAACCAAAAGCCATTGAAAGTGAGGGGACGGTTGATTCCATTACAACCAATGAAATCAATGAGTTTTTAACGACGTTCTTCAAGCTCTATCCTACAGCGACAGCCAGTGAACTTTCCTACTATGTGAATGACGGGATATTAAAACCAATCGGAAAAGAGTACATCTTTCAAGAACTGGTAAATCCTATTCACAATCGTAAGGATAATCAAGTCACGGTATCGCTGACAGTGGAGTATATCGACCAGCAGACCAAAGCAACGCAGGTATCTCAATTTGATTTGGTACTTGAAAAGAACGGGAGTAATTGGAAGATTGTAAAATAACAAATATTGGTACATGATTACAGATACTTTGTAATCATGTACTCTTTTTGATAAAAAATTGGAGATTCCTTTACAAATATGCTCTTACGTGCTATAATTTAAGTATCTATTTAAAAGGAGTTAATAAATATGCAGCAAGGTATTCTTAAATAAACTGTCAATTTGATAGCGGGAAAAAATAATTAGATGTCCTTTTTTAGGAGGGCTTAGTTTTTTGTACCCAGTTTAAGAATACCTTTATCATGTGATTCTAAAGTATCCAGAGAATATCTGTATGCTTTGTATACCTATGGTTATGCATAAAAATCCCAGTGATAAAAGTATTTATCACTGGGATTTTTATGCCCTTTTGGGTTTTTGAATGGAGGAAAATCACATGAAAATTATTAATATTGGAGTTTTAGCTCATGTTGATGCAGGAAAAACTACCTTAACAGAAAGCTTATTATATAACAGTGGAGCGATTACAGAATTAGGAAGCGTGGACAAAGGTACAACGAGGACGGATAATACGCTTTTAGAACGTCAGAGAGGAATTACAATTCAGACAGGAATAACCTCTTTTCAGTGGGAAAATACGAAGGTGAACATCATAGACACGCCAGGACATATGGATTTCTTAGCAGAAGTATATCGTTCATTATCAGTTTTAGATGGGGCAATTCTACTGATTTCTGCAAAAGATGGCGTACAAGCACAAACTCGTATATTATTTCATGCACTTAGGAAAATGGGGATTCCCACAATCTTTTTTATCAATAAGATTGACCAAAATGGAATTGATTTATCAACGGTTTATCAGGATATTAAAGAGAAACTTTCTGCCGAAATTGTAATCAAACAGAAGGTAGAACTGTATCCTAATATGTGTGTGACGAACTTTACCGAATCTGAACAATGGGATACGGTAATAGAGGGAAACGATGACCTTTTAGAGAAATATATGTCCGGTAAATCATTAGAAGCATTGGAACTCGAACAAGAGGAAAGCATAAGATTTCATAATTGTTCCCTGTTCCCTGTTTATCACGGAAGTGCAAAAAACAATATAGGGATTGATAACCTTATAGAAGTGATTACGAATAAATTTTATTCATCAACACATCGAGGTCCGTCTGAACTTTGCGGAAATGTTTTCAAAATTGAGTATTCGGAAAAAAGACAGCGTCTTGCATATATACGTCTTTATAGTGGCGTACTGCATTTGCGAGATTCGGTTAGAATATCGGAAAAGGAAAAAATAAAAATTACAGAAATGTATACTTCAATAAATGGTGAATTATGTAAAATCGATAAGGCTTATTCCGGGGAAATTGTTATTTTGCAGAATGAGTTTTTGAAGTTAAATAGTGTTCTTGGAGATACAAAGC
This sequence comes from Gemella sp. 20925_1_85, assembly GCF_041433735.1. Classification (NCBI taxonomy): domain Bacteria; kingdom Bacillati; phylum Bacillota; class Bacilli; order Caryophanales; family Gemellaceae; genus Gemella; species Gemella sp. 20925_1_85. The sequence continues at coordinate 4,024 of NZ_JAPWCC010000031.1, forward strand.
TATTGCCACAGAGAAAAAAGATTGAAAATCCGCATCCTCTACTACAAACAACTGTTGAACCGAGTAAACCTGAACAGAGAGAAATGTTGCTTGATGCCCTTTTGGAAATCTCAGATAGTGATCCGCTTCTACGATATTACGTGGATTCTACGACACATGAAATTATACTTTCTTTCTTAGGGAAAGTACAAATGGAAGTGATTAGTGCACTGTTGCAAGAAAAGTATCATGTGGAGATAGAACTAAAAGAGCCTACAGTCATTTATATGGAGAGACCGTTAAAAAATGCAGAATATACCATTCACATCGAAGTGCCGCCAAATCCTTTCTGGGCTTCCATTGGTTTATCTGTATCACCGCTTCCGTTGGGAAGTGGAATGCAGTATGAGAGCTCGGTTTCTCTTGGATACTTAAATCAATCATTTCAAAATGCAGTTATGGAAGGGATACGCTATGGTTGCGAACAAGGATTATATGGTTGGAATGTGACGGATTGTAAAATCTGTTTTAAGTACGGTTTATACTATAGCCCTGTTAGTACTCCAGCAGATTTTCGGATGCTTACTCCTATTGTACTGGAGCAAGCCTTTAGAAAAGCTGGAACAGAATTGTTAGAGCCATATCTTAGTTTTAAAATTTATGCGCCACAGGAATATCTTTCACGAGCATACGACGATGCTCCTAAATATTGTGCGAACATCGTAGACACTCAATTGAAAAATAATGAGGTCATTCTTAGTGGAGAAATCCCTGCTCGGTGTATTCAAGAATATCGTAGTGATTTAACTTTCTTTACAAATGGACGTAGTGTTTGTTTAACAGAGTTAAAAGGGTACCATGTTACTACCGGTGAACCTGTTTGCCAGCCCCGTCGTCCAAATAGTCGGATAGATAAAGTACGATATATGTTCAATAAAATAACTTAGTGTATTTTATGTTGTTATATAAATATGGTTTCTTGTTAAATAAGATGAAATATTTTTTAATAAAGATTTGAATTAAAGTGTAAAGGAGGAGATAGTTATTATAAACTACAAGTGGATATTGTGTCCTGTATGTGGAAATAAAACACGATTAAAGATAAGGGAAGATACTGAATTAAAAAAATTCCCCCTCTATTGTCCGAAATGCAGACAAGAAAATTTAATTGAAATAAAGCAGTTCAAAGTAACTGTGATTACAGAGCCAGACGCAAAGACGCAGAGCCGATAAAATGAGATTAATACAATCTCATTTTATCGGCTCTTTCCGTTATGTATGGATTCTTTTAATTAGTCTTCGATGTTTCTTGCTTCGTTGATACCGCTGGCTAAAGATTCCATTAAGGATAGTTCTTTGTCTGTAAAGCTATCCATGTATTTCTCTATCTGTAATCGTCGGGTGCTTTTTACCAAGTTATTAGCAGGTAAGAAAAATTCATCAACGGAAACATGAAATAACGATACAAGGTCATAAAGAACTTGTATGCTGGGGTGTTGCCCTTTATTTTCAATATTAGTTAAGTACCGTGGGTCAATTTCAATCAATGCTCCCACTTGTTCACGAGTTAAACCTCGTTTCAATCGAGCTTCTTTAATGGCTAAACCAAAGGCTCTAAAATCATATTTATCTTCTTTTTTACGCATAGTAGACCACCTCTATACATTTTATTGTTCCTACTGAATTAAAAACAGGTATAGAAAAACGTGTTATATGGTTTATAGGTTTATATTTAATAAAAAGCACTACTAAACGCCAATAAAAAAAACCGTTATATGGTAGTGCTATTTACGCTGTTAAAATATTGTATATTACTTCCAAATGGCGGTTTGTTGGAGGTCAACGTCGCCATGAAGTACATCATATACAATAAATTTCCTTACATTGGGTTCTTGTCAAAAAAAGTCGTCTATCTGCAATAGATAAGTACGTCCACCAATGTGGTTTTATAAATCATATAGATAGAATAACAGAAGCATGTAAACAGAGAAATAAATCTGTTTATATGCTTTTTTGGCTATTCAGAACTTTTTTACAAAGTTTATTTATCAGTAATGCAACAAATCCCCCTTTCACATTGGGACTAAGAGTGAAAGGAGATAAACGAGCAAGGCTCACTTCCTTTCCTAGACAGAAAGGGGGTGAGAAACATGAAACCATCTTCTTTTCAGACCACAATAGAAAATCAGTTTGACTATATCTGTAAACGTGCTATGGAAGACGAGCGAAAGAATTATATGCTTTATCTTTCAAGGATTGCAAAGCGTGAGGTGTCCTTTTCGGATGTTGGCGATTATCTTGTTAGCCAGTTTGCGACAACAGATAACTATTCAACTGACTTTCAGATTTTTACACTCAATGGGTTATCAGTAGGCGTTGAAAATGATTTGTTGAGTGAAGCATTACGTGAGTTGCCAGACAAGAAACGTGAAATTCTACTGCTGTTTTACTTTATGGACATGAGCGATTCAGAAATTGCAGACCTGTTGAAATTGAACCGTTCTACTGTCTATCGGCATAGAACCAGTGGACTAGCCTTAATTAAAAAGTTTATGGAGGAATTTGAAGAATGAAAACACAATATCCTATGATTCCCTTTCCTCTCATTGTAAAGGCAACAGATGGCGATACCGAAGCGATTAACCAGATTCTACATCATTACAGAGGGTACATAACGAAGCGTTCCCTACGACTTATGAAAGATGAATATGGCAATCAAAGTATGGTCGTTGATGAAGTCTTACGTGGAAGAATGGAAACCAGACTGATTACAAAGATTTTGTCATTTGAAATTAAGTAATATCCTCTCTCCTTTCGTGGAAGCGTGCTAAACCATTCCACGCTTCCCGAACAGGGAGGTTTGTTATTCCACCAAAGCATATTGAGCTTTCAATGTGTTTTGATAGGCTAACGAGCCATTGTTCTTTGAAAACTGAATAAAAGTAATCGAATACGTTTCGATAAGAAAAGAGCCAACGGAACTAACCGCCATGACCTATCTTATAAAGATAGCGAGCGATTCATGTTAGTGATCCGAGAAGCAATCTTTAGCAGGATTGCCTGCAACGACATTCTTATCGTGATAATGATACTCCCATACAGTCAATAGTCCGAGCGTGATAAAACCGTCGCAGGCAATGAGTATGGCTACATGAGAACCATGCAGGGGTGGAACTCCCGTGAGCTTTGCTAAAGCTGTTCGATTGCTGGTAAAACAACTTTTATGAAATCCAAATAAGTGATTTGGAAAGAAGGATTTTATGAAGCAGACTGACATTCCTATTTGGGAACGTTATACCCTAACCATTGAAGAAGCGTCAAAATATTTTCGTATTGGCGAAAACAAGCTACGACGCTTGGCAGAGGAAAATAAAAATGCAAATTGGCTGATTATGAATGGCAATCGTATTCAGATTAAACGAAAACAATTTGAAAAAATTATAGATACATTGGACGCAATCTAGCGTCGCCAAAGGGTCTTGTATATGATAAAATAGTATTAAGTCGTATCAAGGCTCTTTCCATAAAGGAAAGGAGCAAATGCCATGTCAGAAAAAAGACGTGACAATAAAGGTCGAATCTTAAAGACTGGAGAGAGCCAACGAAAAGACGGAAGATACTTATACAAATATATAGATTCATTTGGAGAACCGCAATTTGTTTACTCGTGGAAACTTGTGGCTACAGACCGAGTACCAGCAGGAAAGCGTGATTGTATCTCACTTAGAGAGAAAATCGCAGAGTTACAGAAAGACATTCATGATGGTATTGATGTTGTAGGAAAGAAAATGACACTCTGCCAGCTTTACGCAAAACAGAACGCTCAAAGACCAAAGGTTAGAAAAAACACTGAAACTGGACGCAAATATCTTATGGATATTTTGAAGAAAGACAAGTTAGGTGTAAGAAGTATTGACAGTATTAAGCCATCAGACGCTAAAGAATGGGCTATTAGAATGAGTGAAAATGGTTATGCTTATCAAACCATCAATAACTACAAACGTTCTTTAAAGGCTTCATTCTATATTGCTATACAAGATGATTGTGTTCGGAAGAATCCATTTGACTTTCAACTGAAAGCAGTTCTTGATGATGATACTGTCCCTAAGACCGTACTAACAGAAGAACAGGAAGAAAAACTGTTAGCCTTTGCAAAAGCTGATAAAACCTACAGCAAAAATTATGATGAAATTCTGATACTCTTAAAAACAGGTCTTCGTATTTCAGAGTTTGGTGGTTTGACACTTCCAGATTTAGATTTTGAGAATCGTCTTGTCAATATAGACCATCAGCTATTGAGAGATACTGAAATTGGGTACTACATTGAAACACCAAAGACCAAAAGTGGCGAACGTCAAGTTCCTATGGTTGAAGAAGCCTATCAAGCATTTAAGCGAGTGTTAGCGAATCGAAAGAATGATAAGCGTGTTGAGATTGATGGATATAGTGATTTCCTCTTTCTTAATAGAAAGAACTATCCAAAAGTGGCAAGTGATTACAACGGCATGATGAAAGGTCTTGTTAAGAAATACAATAAGTATAACGAGGATAAATTGCCACACATCACTCCACATAGTTTGCGACATACATTCTGTACCAACTATGCAAATGCAGGAATGAATCCAAAGGCATTACAGTACATTATGGGACATGCTAATATAGCCATGACGCTGAACTATTACGCACATGCAACATTCGATTCTGCAATGGCAGAAATGAAACGCTTGAATAAAGAGAAGCAACAGGAGCGTCTTGTTGCTTAGTAGTACAAATGAATTTACTACTTATTTACCACTTCTGACAGCTAAGACATGAGGAAATATGCAAAGAAACGTGAAGTATCTTCCTACAGTAAAAATACTCGAAAGCACATAGAATAAGGCTTTACGAGCATTTAAGAAAATATAAAAAGATAATTAGAAATTTATACTTTGTTTATTTTAAAAAATTTTAATTAATAAGTTTTAGTATATAATCGTTTATAGTATTTTTAAATAAATTAATTTATTTTAGGAGAAGGAAGAATTAATGAATCAAAAAATTAAAATATATTTTATAGGTGGTTTAGGCAGTAATTATTATTTCGCAAAGGATTTCTTTCAAGAGTTTGAAGTAGAAACTATTTTTTTAAATCCTTATAAAGAAATAATACAAGATAAAAAAGAACTTCAAAATTGGTTTAATGATGAAGTAAGAGATTGTGAAGAGGTTTATCTGATTGGTCATTCACTAGGTGGTGATTTAGCGAGATTTTTAGCATCACGTTGTCCGAAAGTAACTAAACTTATTTTACTTGATGGAGGTTATTTGAATTTAGATGAAATTATGCCTCTTGAAAATGAGATAGAAGCGACAAAAGATTATTTTAGTCAGCATACTTTTTCAAATTTGGAAGAAGTTATAGATAATGAAAAATCTAAGTCGTATTATTGGTCAGAAAATCTAGAAGAAGCATTAAGAAATTCTTATCGTTATAATAATACTTCTGACAAATTTGAATTAGATTTAGATTTTGAAAAAGTTTCTTATTTACTTAAATTACGTCGAGCTATTAGATCATATCAAAGAAATTTAGAATCAAAAGAGGTATTATTTATAGCTCCAGCATATGAGGAAGAACCTGAATGGAGAAAGATATCACTAGATAAACTTCCGAAATATTTTGATGTTGAGTTAGTGGAAAATTGTGGCCATGAGATGTATATGAACCATCCTATTGAAATTGCTACAATAGTACATAGTTGGATTAATGAAAAATAATTTAATAAATTTATTGTTAATAAAAGAGGTCTTTAGAAAGTCTAAAGGTCTCTTTTAGCTATTTGTAGAAAATATTATTCCACTTAAATAGCGATAATTGATATCCTTCATAGTTTAATAATTTGACTTTACAAGTTATATTCTATATGCTTAGTATAATGTAATTTATTATTTATGAATAAAAATTTTATATTTTAAGGAGAAAAAATGTTTTTAGCTATTAATGAAATAAAGGATGCTAAGCTCAGGTATAGTCTTATTGTAGGATTACTTACACTAGTTTCTTATTTGATGTTTTTCTTATCTGGATTAGCTTTTGGATTGATAGATCAGAATAGATCTTCAATTGATCATTGGAAGGCGGATACGGTATTGCTTTCTTCAGAAGCAAATAAAACTATTGGTTTATCTAATCTGAAATTATCAGATAAAGAATCTTTATCTGCGAATAATGTTGAACCTTTTAGTCAGATGGTTACAGTAGCTATGACTGAAAAGAATTTAAATAAGGATGTTAAACAAAAAGTGAGTATTTTTGGAGTTAACAATGGAAGCTTTTTAATACCACCAGTAATTCAAGGAAGAACTTTTGAATCTAAAAATGAAGTTGTTATTGAAAAAAGTTTGTCTGAAATAGAAGGGTATTCTATAGGAGATACTATTAAAACTGCAAATTCTGATACTGAATTAAAAATAGTAGGTTATACAGAAAAATCTAGATTTAATGTAGCTCCAGTCATATATATGAATATTAATGATTTTCAAGTGTTGAAATATGGTAATAATAAATCAACTGATAATCCTATGATTAATGCTTTTGTAGTAAAAGGCGACTTAAAGGATTACGACAGTTCTATCTTCCAAAAAGTTAGTATAGCTGATTTTATTAATGAATTACCTGGTTATAGTGCTCAGATTTTAACGTTTGGACTAATGATAGGATTCTTAATAGTGATTTCTGCTATTATTATTGGTATTTTTATGTATGTACTTACTATTCAGAAAACTCCAATCTTTGGTATAATGAAAGCCCAAGGAATCTCGAATAGAATTATTGGAACTTCTGTTTTATCGCAAACATTCTTACTTTCATTAGTTGGAAGTATACTAGGTTTGGTTGGAACGTGGGTAACATCACTTGTATTACCATCAGCAGTACCATTTTTAGGGAATGGACTTTATTACAGTATAATCTTCGTTAGTTTGATTATTTTTTCTTTAGTTGGAACATTATTCTCTGTTTTAGCTATTAGAAAAATTGATCCATTAAAAGCAATAGGATAGGTGTCATATGAATGTATTAGAATTTATAAATGTAACTAAATCATATCAGGATGGAAATAAAGAAATAGAAGCTCTGAAAGAAACTAATTTTAAAATAGAAGAGGGTCAATTTATTGCGATTATCGGTCCATCAGGTTCAGGTAAATCAACTTTCTTAACTTTAGCTGGAGGGTTACAAACTCCATCTAAAGGTCAAATAATTATAAACGGAAAAGATTATACTAATTTGTCTGAGAAAGAAAGAGCAAAGTTACGATTTAACGATATTGGGTTTGTTCTACAGGCATCTAATTTGGTTCCATTTTTAACTGCAAAACAACAGTTAGAACTAGTTGATAGAATTAATAAGCAAAAAAGACAAACACTTCAAGATCAAAAATCTTTATTTAAAGAATTAGGAATAGATCATTTAGAAAATAAATTACCAAAAGACTTATCAGGCGGAGAACGACAACGATTAGCTATTGCTAGAGCTCTTTACAATAATCCTGCAATCATTTTAGCTGATGAACCTACAGCAAGTCTTGACTCAGATAGAGCGTTTGAGGTTGTAGATTTGCTTTTAAAAGAGTGTAAAGAAAAAAATAAATCAATTATTATGGTAACACATGATAATAGAATGATTGAAAAATGTGATCATGTTTACCGAATGAAAGATGGTATTTTGATAAAAGAAAGATAAAATATAAAGTGTCTAAGTGAAATAACTTAGGCATTTTTTTATTGATAATAAGTATAAGTTAGAATATAATTAAACTACAAATAATATATGTTATGAATATTAGGAGATAAATAATATGCTTTTACTTGGTGTAGAGAAAGAAAATGGATGGTTATTTGCAGAATATAGATTGACCTATAGAGTAGGTTGGGAACATATTTGTAGAGGTGTTGAATTAGCTTATGATTACTATGATAATGTTGAAGTCCTAGTTGGTGATAAAATTGTAAATATAAACTCAAAAGAACAAGTTATGGAATTAGAAGAAGCTGGAAAGATGACTATACGAGGTATGTCTAAAATAATAGGTGTACCATTGATGATAACTTTCTATAATCAACTACAAGTAGTTAGCTGCTCAGTGGCCTGTGCTACAGAGGAATTTCAAGAAGCTGATTATGAAAAATTTAATAAGTCATTAGCTCAATATATGGATAGTTTAGAAATAGCCATGTTCAGATAAGAAAGACTTTTATTTTTGAAAGTCTTTCTTATTTTTGAATTATATATTGTTAGATAAATAATTGTATAGAGCATATTAATATGATAATATGTGTTAAGGTAATGTGTAGTATTTTCATTATCTTAAATTTATGAGCAATGTATTAACTAGTATTTTTAAATAAAGTCAAAATAGTATAGAAAGGAAGAAGATGAAGAATTTAAAGTTTGATGGAACTCAGTTAAAATATATAGCTATAATTGCTATGACAATTGATCATTTAGCATGGCTATTATATCCGGGTTTAGTTAAAGAACCAATACCAGTACTTATGCATATAGTAGGACGTTTAACAGCACCAATTATGTGGTATTTTATCGCAGAAGGATGTTATTATACAAAAGATATAAAAAAATATTTCTTTAGAATCATGAGCTTTGCTGTTATCAGTCACTTTGCTTTTTGTTTTGGTTTAGGTATACCATTTGATATAACTACAGGAAGTATATTTAATAAAACAAGTGTCTTATTCCCATTGGCGATGTCAGTTGCATTAATAGCAATCTTTAGAAGTGAGAAGATAAATAATACATTAAAGATTTTAGCAATTATTGTTTTCTGTTTATTAACATTTGTAGCGGATTGGTCTTCAATAGCTCTAATGATGCCATTCTTTTTATATAATCATAGAGATAATAAAAAACAACAAATACTTGATTATGTTATATGGATAAGTGTTTATGCAGCTATTTATATTATATTTATAGATGTATTTTATGGAGTATTACAGTTTGCAACTTTATTCTCTCTACTATTATTAATGAGATATGATGGTACAAGAGGAAAACATATTGGTTCTAAGTGGTTCTTTTACTACTATTATCCAATACATTTAGCTATTATAGGTATACTTAGAATAATATTATATGGAAATATTTCATTGGTACTTTAATGCTAAAATAATATTTACAAGAAGTGTTTATTAAAGTTAGCACTTCTTTTTTTTAACTGTTATGTTATAATTAGGGTGACTATAATAATATAGTTATTTAGGAGGAAAGTATATGAAGAAAAATATTTTATTAATTTCAGTAGCAGCACTGTTATCTATTGGTGCAGTTGGTTGTAGTGTTAAACAATCAACTGAGAATAAGCAGAGTGAGCAAAAACATAAAACTGTTGAAGGACCAGGTAAAGATTTTGATTGGAATGCTAAAGTTTCACCCGTTGGTTCTAAACGTACTTATATTGAGCAAAATACTGGAAAAAGTTTTGATCACGACTTAACTGGATTAAAGCAAGCTCAGAGTAAATTAGAAGAAAAACGTAAAACCATAACTGATAAAAAAGTCCAAGAAGCGCTTAAAGTTGTTGATGCTTTCTATGTAAACCAAGAAAATATCGATGTTATTGTTAAAGCAGCAGGATTTAATAATCAAAGAGAAATGTATAAAAAGGTTTGGAATGATTTAAAACAATCCATGATTCCATCGGAAGAAAATGTTAATTTTAAATATCAAAATATTAATTACGATATGAATGAATATGGTCCTATGATATTAAAAGTTAATGGTAATGCTTATGGTAAAGCTGGAGCTTATGATTTTATTGATTATAAAGTTGAGGGTAATACTGTTTACTTATCTTTAATTTCCCCAACTATCGATACATATCAATACACGGTTAAAGCTACTTATAAACCAAACTACAAAACATTTTTTGAGCCATTAGCTCAAATGAATGCAACAAGTAAAAATACTGCAGAAAAAGGATTTTCTAAATTTATCTTTTACTTAGCATCAGTTGATTTCAAAGGTGATGGATACGTGGATTTACAAGGTATGGATTATTTGGCAAAAGAAAAACAATACCTTGCAATTCAAGTAGATGATTCAGGAAAAGTATCGATTGACAATGACAATCTATTAAATTTATTGCGTATAAAAATGGACTTAGCAAACCAAAAGAACAGGGTTAAATTTAATACAACAAAAATCTAATATAGAGGTTCCTTATTAAGATATAACTTAATAAGGAGCTTTTTATACAGTACGATATCAATATATAGTAAAAAAGTATAAGATATAATATAATATGGATATTAAAAATAAACTGTTTTCGAAAGGACAAAATGAATAATAAAGAAGAAAGAGTTCAATGTCAAAAGTTATGGGCAAAAAATAAATATCTTGTTTTAAGTCATTCAAGTAAAATATATTTAGAAATTAGAACCTATTTAAAACAAGAAGAAGTATCCCTAAGTAAAGTGAGTGAGCTTATAAAACAAGCTGTAAGTTTACCTGAAGATAAAGGACAAATAACGAATGCATTACATCACGTCTGGGGATATTTTAAAAAATATGCAACAAAAGAAGAAAAAAATCATTTTTTTGAAATGATTGAAGAATACCATAATAATAAATATAAAAAAGAAGATTTGATAAAGAAAATAAAACATCTTCTAAAGAAATATCCAAATAAGTATTTGGAAGAATCTACTTTTATCAATGGAGGACAAGATGAGACTTTGGCATGAAGAACTAATATCAAAACTACCAAGGCAACAACTTTTAGGTCAACATAGAGAATGCTGTGCATTAAGAGGAAATGGTTGGGGTAAGAAACATGCAACGGTAGATTATGTATTTGAACACAAACCATTTTTACTTTTCAAATATCATGAATTAATCATGGAGGAAATGAAGAATAGAGGCTATAATGTTAGTGAAGAATGGTTTGATAAAAATTATAGAGGAAAAATTTGTGCTCCTCACAACGATTTAATAGAGTACAAAATAAATAAGCCGATTTATAAAGAACACGATGCAACATACTATGATGAGTGTATTGAGAATTTAGCACAAAAGGATATTTTTATCTAGTAGTAAAAAGAAAAGATAGTTTTATTGACAATTAATAATAAAAGTAGTAATATTAATTTACTTGCAAACGCAAGTAAATTAAGAGGTGACAAATGAATAATGAAGAAGTAGTAAATAAATGGATTGCATTCCATAGTAATATGAAACAAATAAGTACTGAATTAGAAGATGCTTTATCAAAAGGAGAGCATCCGATAACACTAAATGAATACTATAGCTTACATTACTTGAATGAAACCGAAGGAAACATATTGAGAATGACAGACTTAAGTACTAAGATTTCATTAAGTTTAAGTGCAACATCAAGAATGTTAGCTAAATTTGAGAATACGTGTGGTGTTATAGAAAGATTTTCTTCTGCTGAGGATAAGAGAGGTGTATGTATCAAATTAACACCTAAAGGAAAAAAGTACCTAGAAAACACTACGAGTATAGTTACAGATGTATTAAATAGAAATAGTGATAAAATATAAAATCAGAATTTATTATTTTGATTTTTATATTTTACTAATGTACTTGTTTGTGCAAGCAAATATTTTTAATAAAAGTTTAGGAGAATTAAAATGACAAAATTAACAAAACAACCAGTACAAGATAGAGCAGAACACAACGCATTTTTTCCATCAGATTATTCTTTGAGTGTATATACTAGTCCTGTAACGAATTTTGATGGTTTTAAATTTGAAAACACGTATAGGGGGGAAAAGAATAAAATTTTAATGATAGCGTCAGATGAAAGATACTTACAAATGTCTAATGGGAAGTATTTTTCAACAGGTAATCACCCTGTAGAAACATTATTACCAATGTTACATATGGATGCTGCTGGATTTGAGATAGATATTGTTACTTTATCAGGAAACTCTGTAAAACTAGAGATGTGGGCAATGCCAGAAAAAGATGAAAATGTTATGAAGCTTTATAATAAATATATAGAAAAATTTGAGAATCCTGTTAAATTAGATAGAATTTTGGAGAATATTACTTCAGAAAATTCACCTTATTCAGGAGTTTTCATACCAGGTGATCATGGTGCAATGATTAATTTACCTGAAAGTAGAGAAGTAAAAGAGGTTCTTAAATGGGCAATTAAAGAAGATAAAAAAATCATAACCCTTTGTCATGGACCTGCTGCATTAATTTCAGGAAATATTGATGAATCAGAGTTTTTATTTAAAAATTATGAAATGACTGTTTTCCCAGATAGTATAGATGAGGGAGCAAACCAAGAAATTGGATATATGCCAGGAAAATTAAAATGGTTATTAGCTGAAAAGCTAGAAAGTTTGGGTGCGAAAATAGTAAATGAAGCAATAAGCGGTCAGGTTCATATAGATAGAAACTTAATAACTGGAGACAGTCCTCTTGCAGCAAATCAACTAGGAATTGTAGCTGTAGATGAGTTGTTAAAAATGGTAAATAAATAGAGGTGAAAAACTATGAAAATTTCAATTTTAAATTTAGCTCCATTAAGACAAGGAGAAAATTTTAAAGATGCAATAGATGCAATGATTAGATTAGCTAAAAAGGCTGATGAATTAGGATATGAAAGATATTGGATTGCAGAACATCATAATATGAAAAGTGTAGCTAGTAGCGCAACGCAGTTATTAATCCAACGTACACTAGATAACACTAGTAATATTAGAGTAGGTTCAGGTGGTGTGATGTTACCTAATCATAGTCCATATATAGTTGCAGAACAATATGGAACTTTGGAAACTTTATATCCAGATAGAGTTGATTTAGGTTTAGGTCGAGCACCTGGTACAGATTATAATACTGCGCGTGCTATTAGAAGAAATACTAATAGAGAGATGGATTTTAAAAAAGAAGTTGTAGAACTGTCAGAGTATTTTAAAGATAAGCGACCTGTTCATGCATATCCAGCAGCCGGGCTTGATGTTCCATTATATATTCTGGGATCTAGTACTGATAGTGCATATGTAGCTGCTGAACTAGGACTACCTTATGTATTTGCATCACATTTTGCTCCAGCTATGATGGAAAATGCAGTAGCAATTTATAGACATAACTTCAAACCATCAGAAGCTTTGAGTGAACCGTATGTAATTATAGGTGCTAATGCAGTTGTTGCAGATTCTGATGAAGAAGCAAAAAGATTATCAACTACTCAGATTCAATCATTTTTAAATATTATTACAAGTAATCCTCAAGGTATGGTTCCTCCAGTACAATCGGAAGAAGCGGTTTGGAAAAATTATATCGCGACAACCAAAGTTCCACATTTTGGACCAATTGCATTTGAACATGATGAGATAGTTAATCATGAGAAAGCTGTCGTTGATCAGATGACAAAAATCTCATTTATTGGTAATAAGGGAACTGTGAAAAATCAGATTTTAGATTTAAAACGTAGGGTAGAGTTCGATGAATTAATGATAAATTCATATATTTATGATGAAAAAGCACAACATCATTCTTATGAATTATTAAAAGAGGTTATTGATGATATTAATGGATAGCCTATTGGTGAATTTAGAAATATAACTTCTTTAATGATAAAATTTATAATTTCTTGAAAACTAAATTGATGACAAAAGTAGATAATTAGTGTATTATGAAATCAAATAAACTTAATAATAGTAAAAAAGAGGTAAATTATGGAAAAATATCTAATTAATGACGAATTTGTCAATGTAAAATCAAGAGTAGATGAATATTTAGAAAAAAATAATATTCACCAATTTTTAAATATAAACCAAGGTGAATATGCTAAAAATGTTGGTTTAGAATTAGAAGATATTCAATATGTAGTATTTGGTAATCCAAAAGTAGGAACATTACTAATGCAAGATGACTTATATCTAAGTTTTAACCTACCACTTAAATTATTACTTATTAAGAGAGAAGATAAAACAGAAGTATTATATGAAAAACCTACTTCATGGTTAAAAGAAGAACATTCTGATAGAATAAAAGACATTTTACCAAAAATGGATAATTTGTATTTAGATATCATTAAGTATCTAGAAGCATAATTAAGAATTGTTTATTTTAGATAAGAAAATTAAATAAAGAGAATTATAGATGAAATTGATTTTCTATAATTCTTCTTTTTTTTAATTCAATATACATCTAAAACTAGTTTTATCAATGGTTATTGAGAGTATTTTATGATAAACTGTTATTAGTATACATAGGAGGTATGAAGAATGTTAAAAACAAATTTTTTAGATGTAGAATTATCTAACCCATTAATGAATGCATCAGGGGTACACTGTATGACGACTGTGGAGTTAGATGAATTAGCGAATAGTGAAGCGGGGGCTTTTGTTACAAAAACTGCAACTCGTGATTATAGAGAAGGTAACCCTGAACCAAGATATTATGATACTGCTTTAGGAAGTATAAATTCAATGGGGTTACCGAATAATGGTTTAGATTATTATTTAGACTATGTTATTGAACGTCAAAAATCAGGTGCAAAATTGCAGTTTTTATCGGTAACAGGTATGAGTTATGATGAAAATATTGGTCTATTAAAGAAAATTCAAGAAAGTGAATATGAAGGTGTGACTGAATTTAATCTATCATGCCCAAATGTACCAGGAAAGCCTCAGATTGCTTATGATTTTGAACTTACAGATAAATTATTAGCTGAGGTATTCACATTCTTTACAAAACCTATTGGGGTAAAACTACCTCCGTATTTCGATATTGCTCATTTTGATGAAATGGCTAAAATTCTTAATAAATATCCTCTTACATATGTGAATAGTGTAAATAGTGTAGGGAATGGTTTATATATTGATTTAGACAAGGAACAAGTAGTTATTAAGCCAAAAGGTGGATTTGGTGGACTAGGTGGAGAATATATTAAACCAACAGCATTAGCTAATGTTCGAGCATTTAGAGAACGCTTGAATCCTAGTATAAAAATCATAGGAACTGGTGGCGTTATAAATGGTAAAGATGTATTTGAGCATATTCTTTGTGGTGCTGATTTAGTGCAAGTGGGAACAACTTTACATAAAGAGGGAGTTTCAGTTTTTACTAGACTAACTAAAGAACTTCAAGAAGTAATGAAAGAAAAAGGATACTCAAGTTTAGATGACTTTAGAGGTAAATTAAAGGTAATAGAATAAATAATTAGCACATATAGTATAAATTTTAATTAACGATAAAAATTCAAAAGAAAAAACAGATAGCACTTGAAAATCGTTTTGAAAATTGTTATTATATATTGTACAGACAAAATATAGCACATATAAAGGCAAGAATATGGCTTGCAAGTTTCTACCATCAGACCGTAAATTTGATGACTATGGGCATTCTTATTATAATGTTATTGGAGTTGGCCCAAAAATCCTAGATTTTAAAAAAGTTTACAAGAAAACTCATAGACGCAGTGGTTTATTGATATCTAAAATCGCTTTATAAAAGCTTTTTAGATATCTAATAAACTGTGCGGGGGTGACTCGACAAAATCGATTTCCCCGAA
>NZ_JAPWCC010000032.1:0-19166 GCF_041433735.1 Gemella sp. 20925_1_85
CGGAGAAATAAAGTGTGTTCCTAAAATCAAAAGTCTAAAAATCAGATTATAAAAGTTAAATATATAGTACATTTATGTTTTATATGGTAAACTAGAATAAAATAATTCAAGAGGTGTAATATGCTAAAAAATATATTAGAAAATGTTCTATCTTCTGGAAGTAATGAATCTGATGACAAAATTAAAGAATTAATTAATAATATTATAGGCGGGAATCAAGCACCATCGTTTGTTACTGATATTCTAAATAAAGCATTAGAACAACTGAATCAAGGAGCAGGGTCAGCGCTTGTGGCACCGATGATTAATAAAGTATTAGAATCATATTCTAAGGATAATTCATTAAGTAATGATATGAGTGAGTTATTTAATATCACTAGTAATAGTGGAAGTGGTCTTACGGATATTGCAGGAAATATTATTAATACATTAATAAAAAAATAGTTTAAGAAAAAAAGAAGCCGTGTTTAATGGCTTCTTTTCGCATACTATTAGCATAACCTATGCTAGCAAGTCTCTCCACCTCAAGACGAACCAGCTCCTGCTGTACAACCGTAACAGTGCATACCAGTAACTATTCTACGTACACCCGTATGATTGTCTACAAGCTGACTCACATGATTAATTTCACCTGAGATTTTAAGCTTTTCGATGTAGTTAAAGTCACAATCATATAAAGATCCATCAGGACCAACAGAAATCATGTTTCTACACATTAGGCCTGGCAATGTTGCAGGATTATATGCTTTATAAAGTTTATTCATATATCCTTCATATAAATCTTCTCTATGTAAAAATTCAGAGAATCTTCCAATAGGATTGTTTGTTATTGCGAATAGGTTATTAAAGACAATTTCAAAATTGTCATATAGTTTTTTCTTATAAGTTTTTTCTAATGCTTCTTGTTTAGGAGGTAAAAATGCTCCATTTGGATTATAGACTAGGTTTAAGATAAGGTCTTCTTCTTTCCCATAACCTAGTTCATTTAGTCTTCTTAGTACCTCTATTGACTTAGGAAAAACACCTTTTCCACGTTGCTTAGCTACGACTTTTTCGTTGTAGTAGGGTAGTGACGCCACTACTTGAACCTTTAAGTCACGATATAATTCTGGTATATCTCTATAAGCTGGAACATCTAGGATAATAAGATTTGTTCTTACAATTATAGTTTTAGCATACTGAGAGATTTCCTTTAAAAACCATCTAAAGTTTGGATTCATCTCAGGAGCACCACCTGTAATATCCATCGTTTTATATTTACCAACCTTAAATGCTTCAATTATCTGTTCAAAAGTTTCTCGAACCATATTATTTTTCCTTGTAGGTCCACCATCAACGTGACAGTGGCTGCATGTAATATTACATAAACTACCTACGTTGATTTGCATAACTTCAGGAAATTCTTCAGTTAATAAATATTGTTTTTCCTCAACTTGATCAAAAAATTTAGGAATATTTAATTTTGTCATAATAATACTAGTTTGTTAATTTATCAGATAGTTCTTTACTTTGAAGACCGTGTACAAGAGTAATACCAGCTTTCATTGCTGCTGCAACGTGAATAGCTTCTGCGATTTGATCTTGGTCGCATCCTTCTTCTAAACAAGTACTAGTATAAGCATCAATACAATAAGGACAAGCTTCAGCATGAGCTACCGCAAGTGCAATTAGAGCTTTTTCACGAGTTGTTAGTTCACCTTCAGCCATAACATTACCGTAGTAATTCATAAAGTTTTTCCAGTAATCAGGTGCGTCTTCTCCAAATTTCCCTTCACCAAATTCGATTAAATGTTTCTTTTTAAAATAATCTGCCATATTTATTCTCTCCTTTAAAAATTTGTATATAATTTTATTATATGTTAGTTTGCATAAATAATCAATGAAATTGCCCAATTTATGGGAGTGACTCAAAAATCGTGATTTCGGAGAAATCGATTTTGTCAAGTCGCCACCGCACAGTTTATTAGATATCTAAAAAGCTTTTATAAAGCGAATTTAGATATCAATAAACCACTTCGTCTATGAGTTTTCGTGTAAACTATTTTAAAATTTAGTACTTTTGGGTCAGCCACTCAACTAAAAAATAATTCTAAAAATCTTTAACTCTATTATCTTACATCTCTATACATTTTTGCTATTTCTTCTACTGGAACTCCACGTCGATACATTTTTTGGTATTGTTGCATCTGCCACATTGTTTTTACAGTATGATCTTTATATCTTCTTGTAGATGTTGTGATAGGGGAGTCGATTACTGTAATTTTGTAACTTAGTGCACTTAAATCTTCAGAGAGTTTATAATCTTCCATTAAAGGCATATCTTTATATCCTCCAACTTCATTAAAAACTTTCTTGGTTAGAAATATTGCTTGATCTCCAAAGGCAAGGTTAGTAATACTTGCACGCATATTAGAAATAAGAGAATTTACCCACATAGGAAAGCTACTTTGATAAAATCTGATCTTTAGACAGCCAACTTCAGTAGGGCAGGCAAGAACTTTTTCTATTACATCTTTTTGTAGAACACTATCGCAATGAATAAACCATAGAATATCCCCCCTAGCAATTTTTGCACCATAATTCATCTGATTTGCTCGTCCTTTTTTATCTGATAAGTGATATGAGTAACCGAAATAAGAAAGTTCGTCTAGGATTTCTTTTGTCTTATCTGTTGAACCCCCATCAACGAAAAGTACCTCATGTTTCTTTATATTATGCAAACAATAAAGATTATAGATGAAATCACGTATTGTTTTTTCTTCGTTATAAATTGGCACAATAATTGTAATCATAAATACACTCCTAAAATATTAGATAATATAATTATAACATGTATAATAATAATTCAAAATAATTTTTGCGTATTAACTCAGTACTTTAATATTGTTAAGAAAAAAAATAAGAAATTACAAATTACATATTGACAAAGTAACTGTACCTATCGTATAATCACAGTAGATACAAGAAAACGTTTTAAATATCTAATTGAATTATACAAATTAATTATAAAAAAGAATTAATAAGGAGGAGTATGATGGATATAAAAATTTCTAATATGTCATCTGTTCCGATTTATCAACAGGTGGCTAAACAAATAAAGAGTAGTATTCTTAATGGTAGCTTAAAATGCAATGATCAATTACCTTCTATTAGAAGTTTATCTAAAGAGCTAGAAGTAGGTATAATAACAGTAAAAAAATCATATGAAGTATTATTACAAGAAGAACTCATATATTCTAAAGGAGCAGTGGGGTATTTTGTAAATGATATAGATTTAGATACTGTATTATCTATAAAGAAAGAAGAGTATTTAGTTGAATTAAAGGAAATAATTGATAGGGCTATTAATGACGGACTTAATATAGATGATGTTAAGGCTATAGTTGATAGAGTATTGGAGGAAAAAAATTTATGATAAAAGTTAATAATTTACAGATTAATAAAAAGTTATTTCAACTAGGTCCAATAGATTTGGAGTTAGAAGACGGATATGTATATGCAATTACAGGTAATAGTGGGAGTGGTAAAACATTATTTCTTCAAACGATTTTAGGAGCAATATCATCAGATAACAAGTCTATTAGCTATAACAATTTGAACTTTCATCAAAATGCAGTAGAAATTAAAAAACTGTATTCATATGTTGCAGATAAACCATTGTTTTCAGACACTTTACAAGTTAATGAGGTTTTATTTAAAATATCTAAATTAGATGAAAGATTTGATTTAGAGAAATGTTTTGAATTTTTAAATAAACAGAAGATTGTTCTTCACAGTAAAATTTATGAATTATCTCAAGGAGAGAAAAAAATACTATTATTTTCAATAGGGTACTTTACGAATTCTAAGATTTTAGTACTAGATAATCCATTTTCTGGAGTAGGACTAATAGCTAAAAAAGAAATATTAAATCTTCTAAGAGATTATATGGATGAAAATAAAATGATTATTCTTGTAACTGAAGATCCTTTAGTGATAAAGAGTTTAGCGGATTATGTAATTGTTTTAGAAAATGGAAGAATTAATACTAAAGAAGATATAGTAGAGCTACAAGAAAGATTTAACACTACAGATATAGAAAAAATTTTACTTTCTATTATGAAGGGAGAGAAGTCAAATGTATAAACAAAAATACGATACTAACTTTGGGGCAATTTGGAATTTAATTTCAAATAGAAATTATACGAAACCTTTATTATATAAGAGTTTATATTTACTATATTATTTTATTACCATCACTGTAGTGCTTGAGTTATTATTTCATAAAACTTATATTATTTTAGCTGTTATTAGTTCAATAATTATTGTGATAAATGGAAGAAAATATGATGATACTGAACAACAATTTATTGAATATCTACCGATTTCATTAAAAGATAAAGTAAGATATATTTACTATACAACTTATATAACTATATTCTTTGGGGGAATAATATCTCTTGTATTAGATTATATTTATCGTAAAGTTAATCCTATTGAATACCTATATGCAATAATAGTAGTTATAGCACTATCAAATTTTGCTGTAATCCAAATGATTAAGACAAAAATAACACTAATATACTTCTTTATATATGATATTATTATTTATCAATTTATAGTAGGAATCTTTCGATTTTCTTTAGTGCCTTTTAGTGGATATGTAGGTCCAAAATATGATAATACACAATTTAGTTTAATAAAATTAGCACTATTAATAGTAATCACATTGTTATATTACTTTGTTAGCTTAAATATTTTATTAGCACATAATAGAGAAAATAAACGAGTAGATAAAAAGTATAAAGGAAAACTTGTTTTAATTCTGTTCCTTTTAATAAGTACAAGTGTCTTAAAAATTTATACATTTGAAGCTAATATGTTCTTTGAAGGAATTAAAGAAGGAACAAAAGATGCAACTAGAGTTGAATTAATAAATACTTATAATGAAACCAAGTAAGGTTAAGTAAGCATAAAACGAAAATAAAAGAATATAAGAAAGCTAGTGACTTAGTACAGAAAATAGTGTTAGTCATAGCTTTTTTATTTATTTTATAGTGAGGTAGGGAAAGAAGAAAAAAAGAAGACTTGGATAACCAAATCTTCTTTTTATTAATATTTCTTATTTGAATTCTGCTGTGTTAACACGAACTCCAGGACCCATAGTTGTAGTTACAGCTACAGATTTGAAGTAAGTTCCTTTAGCAGCAGCTGGTTTAGCTTTAGCTAAAGCGTCTTGAACAGCGTTGAAGTTTTCAACTAAGTCTTCAGTTGAGAATGAAACTTTACCGATTGGAGTGTGAACAACACCAGCTTTTTCAGCACGGTATTCAACTTTACCAGCTTTGATTTCATTAACAGCTTTTGTAACGTCCATAGTTACAGTACCAGTTTTAGGGTTTGGCATTAATCCTTTAGGTCCTAATACACGACCGATTTTACCAACTTCTCCCATCATGTCTGGAGTAGCAACGATTACGTCAAAATCAAACCAACCTTGTTGGATTTTAGTGATGTATTCACCTTGTCCTACGTAGTCAGCTCCTGCTGCTTCAGCTTCTGCTGCTTTATCACCTTTAGCAAAAACTAAAACTTTAGCAGTTTTACCAGTTCCTTTAGGAAGAACTACTGCTCCACGAACTTGTTGGTCGTTTTTACGAGTGTCAACTCCTAAACGGAATGCAACTTCTACTGTTGCGTCAAAATTAACTGTGCTTGTTTTTTTAGCTAATTCGATTGCTTCTACTACAGAGTATAGACTAGAAGAATCTACTAATTTAGCTGCTTCAAGATATTTTTTACCTTTTTTTGCCATTATAATTATCCTCCTATTCTCCTATTAAGATACCCATACTTCTTGCAGTACCTTCAATCATACGCATTGCTGCTTCTACAGAAGCTGCGTTTAAGTCAGCCATTTTAAGTTCAGCGATTTCTTGAACTTGAGCTTTTGAAACTGTAGCAACTTTGTCACGGTTAGGTACAGAAGATGCTTTTTCAATTTTAGCTGCTTTTTTAAGTAATACTGGTGCAGGTGGTGTTTTAGTAATGAAAGTAAATGAACGGTCTTCATATACTGAGATTACTACTGGAATGATTAATCCTGCTTGGTCTTGTGTACGAGCATTGAATTCTTTACAGAATCCCATGATGTTTACACCAGCTTGACCTAACGCTGGACCAACTGGTGGAGCTGGGTTAGCTTTACCTGCTGGTACTTGTAATTTAACAACTTTTATAACTTTTTTAGCCACGATAAAACCTCCTATATATTTTTCGTGATGTGGTCATTTGAACGTCTTTAAATTTTTCGTTCTCCCACTCAATCAAGTTTTGTATTTTTACATACTTGAATATAATATCATACTGGATAAGTAATTGCAAGTATTTTAACAAGTTTTTTTAAAAAAACTTATTTTATTGGTAAAAATAAGTCTACTTTTATTGAGTAGATAATAAAATAATACAACTAAGTTAGCCAAAATTCAAGCGAAAATTTCAAATAGTTGATAATATAAGTTATAATTTGAAAAGATATTTAAAAACTATATTATATAGAAGAAAAGTTTTTGTAAACTAGGATTTTCCCTGAGTGAACTATTGACTTTTTACTATAGGTAGTGTAGAATTGTAGTTATGGTATGTGACAATTTGTATGGATTTTAATTATCGACTAGTTGTTATATCATAATAAAAAAAATTTTTTCAAAATAGAAAGAGGTTGCAAAATGATTTATGGAATAATCAGTGTTGCAGCTTTACTTGTTGGACTTTTATTTGGATATATTATTTCAAAAAATTCTATTCAAAAGAAATTAGAGTTATCTAAGCAAGATGCTGACCATATTATTGGAGAAGCAAGAAAAGAAGCTAGATATATAGTTGAAAAAGAAACTACTATCGCTAAAAAAGAAGCTGAAGAGATAATTAACATTGCTAATAAAGAAGCAGAATTTAAAAAACAAGATATTCAAAGACAAGAAGATAGAATCGTTCAAAAAGAATCTTCACTAGAACGCCAAACAGAGCTTTTAAATAAAAAAGACGAGTTATTAAGTTCTAGAGAGATGAAATTGGAAGAAAAATCTCAACTTCTTGAAGAGAAAAGTAGCGAAGTTAATCAACTTAAGATTCAACAAGAAACAGAGTTGCAAAGAATTGCAAACTTAACAGAAGAACAAGCTCGTGAAGAGATTATGGCCGCAGTAGAGACTGATATGGCTAAAGACATGGCAATATATATAAGAAATAAAGAACTAGAGGCGAAAAACGTTGCTGATAAACGTGCAAAAGAACTTATTGTTCAATCATTACAACGTTTTGCTACAGATGTAGTTAGTGAAACTACTGTATCTGTCGTAGATCTTCCAAGTGATGATATGAAAGGTCGTATTATCGGACGTGAAGGAAGAAACATTCGTACTTTAGAAACATTAACAGGAGTAGACTTAATTATTGATGATACTCCAGAAGCAGTTATCCTTTCAGGATATGATCCAATACGTCGTGAGATTGCAAAAACTGCGATTAAATCACTTATTGATGATGGTCGTATCCATCCTTCGAAAATTGAGGAAGCTGTTGATAAAGCACGTAAGAACATTGATCAAGTTATTCGTGATGCAGGGGAACAAGCTACATTTGATCTTGGTATCCATAATATGCATCCAGATTTAGTAAAAATCGTTGGTAAGTTAAAATATAGAACAAGTTACGGTCAAAATGGACTACAACACTCTATGGAAGTAGCATATATTTCTGGACTTATCGCAGCTGAGTTAGACTTAGATGTTGCTACAGCTCGTCGTGCAGGTTTACTACATGATATCGGTAAAGCACTTGATCATGAAGTTGAAGGTTCACACGTAGAAATTGGTGTGGCATTAGCTCTTAAATATAAAGAGAATGCAATTGTTGTTAATGCAATTGCTTCGCACCACGGTGATACAGAACCAACAAACCCAATTTCTGTCATTGTTGCCACAGCGGATGCACTTTCTGCATCACGTCCAGGAGCTCGAAGAGAGTCATTAGAAAATTATATTAAACGTCTACAAAAACTTGAAGAAATTGCAAATGAACACAAAGGTGTAGAAAAAACATTTGCTATTCAAGCAGGTCGTGAGATTCGAGTAATCGTAAATCCGGAAGAAGTAGATGATACAAAAACTTACAAAATTGCCAAAGAAGTTAAAAATAAAATCGAAGAAACGATGCAATACCCAGGAAACATTAAAGTTAATGTTATCCGTGAGGTTAGAGCAGTTAAGCTTGCAAGATAGTAAATTAAGCGATTGGAATTATCCAATCGCTTTTTTATATGGTTTAAAGTAATATTATTTATGAAAGTAGAGAGATTCCAAAAGTATTTATGTCATGTATTAATAATTTTAACTTTAATTAGTATCTGAATAGAACAGTAATAATTATTTTTAGTAAAGTTTTTAGGTAAAATTATAATTTTTGTCTCAATATTATCGTATTCTGTGATAAGAATAATTCAAATATTAAAAAATATAATATTCATAGAAAACGTTTTATTATAGACAGTTTTATTGATTATAAGATAAATAAATAGTGATATATTTGATTTTCTTAATAAAAAAAGGGTAGAGTAGTTTGTTAAATTATCCATATTTTAATAAAAACTGTATTAAAACAGTGTTGAAAAAATATCCTTGTTATTGTATAATCTTTATTGTAGATGTAGGTTAATTAATATCTATGTAATTATTATAAATTTTTAAGGAGAGTGTTATTATGACAAACACTGTAGAATCTAAAGCATTTTTAGAGCCTCAAGAAGTTTATGAACTAACTATAAAAAAAGGTACTGCTAAAGCAACTGCAGGCCTTAAATATATGTTAAGTTTAGGTTTCTTAGGTGGGGCATTTATCGGGGTAGGATTTTTAGCCTTACTTCGTGTATCAGGATCAATTCCTAAAGAATTTGGAGGAATTGGTGCATTACTTGGAGCATCTGTTTTCCCAATTGGACTTATTTGTATTTTAGTTGGTGGTGGAGAATTAGTTACAGGTAATATGATGGCTGTAACTGTTGCGTGGTTTAATAAGAAAATTAGTTTTAAACTGTTGGCTAAAAACATGGTTGTTATTACATTTGCAAACCTTGTTGGTTCTCTAGTTATTGCTTATTTCTTAGGACATTTAACTGGTTTAACTGGTGGTGCTATTGCAGCTAAAACTATTTCAGCTGGTGAATCAAAAGTATACTTAACATTCTGGCAAGTATTCTTCTCAGCTGTAGGTTGTAACTGGCTAGTTGGTATGGCAGTATGGTTAAACTTCGCTGCTAAAGATGTAGGTAGTAAAATGTTTGGTGTATGGTTCCCAATTATGACTTTCGTTGCTATTGGATTCCAACACTTGGTTGCGAACATGTTCGCAATCCCAGCTGCAATGTTTGAAGGTGCAAATATCTCAGTTTTACAATTTATCCAAAACATGGGAACAGTATTTTTAGGTAACTTTGTAGGAGCTGTTACATTAGTTTCTGCACTTTATACATTTGCTTATAAAAAATAAAATTTAGAGAAATTAAAATCTTTTAAATAATAAAAAAAATGAAGTAGGGTGTAATTCCATACTTCATTTTTTGTTTTCTTAAAAGTGATATCTATTAGTATCAATTATATATAACAGATTTAAAATAAAAGTATATAAATCTAATTAAAAGAAGATATAAAAAAGATTCCAAATTATTAAACTTGGAATCTTTTATTAATATTAGTCTTCTACTTTTACAACCCAACCGAATTTATCTTCAACTTTACCTAATTGGATACCAGTAAGTAGGTTGTAAATTTTTTGAGTCCATTCTCCTGGTTTGTTATCAGTGATAAGTTCTAATTTTTTAGTACCGTCGAATAATTCACCAACTGGAGCAATTACTGCTGCAGTACCGCATAGGAATACTTCTTCAAGTTTTCCGTTATCGTAAGCTTCATAAACTTCTTCAAGTGCTAATTTTCTTTCTTCAACTTTTTCACCTAGTGATTTAAGTAATTCTAATACTGAGGCACGAGTGATACCTGGAAGGATAGAACCGTTTAATTCTGGTGTAACAAACGTTCCATCGATTTTGAAGAAGATATTCATAGCTCCACCTTCTTCGATGTATTTTTGTTCAACTCCATCAAGCCATAGTGATTGAGAGTAACCAAGTTCTTGTGCTTTCTTTTGACCTTTTAGAGATCCAGCGTAGTTACCTGCTGTTTTAGCGAATCCGAATCCACCACGAACAGCACGTACATATTCGTGTTCTACGAAGATTTTATTTGGTTGTAATCCTGCTTTGAAGTAGCTTCCTGATGGTGATAAGATAATTACGAATTTAACTTCGTTATTTGGATGTACTCCTAGAGCTTCTTCAGCACCGTATAGGAACGGTCTAACGTATAAAGAAGTACCTTCTGATTTAGGAATCCATTCTTTATCGATAGAGATTAATTTTTTAAGAGCAGCTAATGCAAATTCTTCATCTAGCTCAGGTAAAGCGATACGATCTGAAGATTTATTTAAACGTTTGAAGTTTTGTTCTGGGCGGAATAAAACTGCTTCTCCATTAGCATTATATGCTTTCATACCCTCGAAAACACTTTGTCCATAGTGTAGTACGTTTAGTGCCGGCGATACTGGAATTGGTCCATAAGGTACGATACGTGGATCATACCAACCTTTATCAGATGACCAATCCATAACGAACATATGGTCTGTAAAAACTGTACCAAATCCTAGTTTATCGTCAGGTGTTTTTTCTTTTGGAGTAGTTGTAAGTTCTACTCTGATATCATTTACTGTTAGTTTTGTCATAATTATATTTCTCCTTATCTTTTAAAACAATTAATTTATATAAGTGTTAGAAATATTATAATACTAATCAAGTTATTTTTCAATACTTTTCTTTGAATTTTCTGAAATTTTATAAGAAGTATCCGATATTTTATCTTGAAAAATTAATGAAAATACTATAAAATATTATGTAATCATTGTTAATTTTTCACTTTTATATTTTTATGATAGTAATTTAATTTTTTTAGAAAATATGTTACAATATTAGAAATGTTATATTAACAATGTACCTAATTTCAAAGGAAGGTAGATATATATATGGAAATTAAAAAATCATTAGAAAATAAATTTAACACATCTTTAGCAAATCTTACAGGGTCACCAATTAGAGAATTTGATACATTTGCTTCAACGATTGAAGGAATTATCAAGTTAACATTGGGAGAACCTGACTTTGATACTGCTGAAGAGGTTAAAGAAGCGGCGAAAGTTGCTTTAGATAATAATAGAACACACTACTCAGTAAATAATGGTATAGAGCCGTTAAGAGCTGCGTGGGCTAAAAATTTAGAAAAAAGATATAATTTGAAATATAGTTCTGATGAGGTTATTGTAACAATAGGAGCTTCTGCAGCAATAGAACATACAATTTCAGCTATTACAAATCAAGGGGATACTATTTTAGTGGTAACACCGTACTTCTCAGCTTATGAGGGAGTAGGTATTTTAAATAAATGTAATATTAAATTTATTGACACAGCTGATAATGGCTTTAAAGTTCGTCCAAGTGATTTAGAAAAAGCTCTAGAAGAGAATAAAGATGCAAAAGCAATTTTAATCAACTATCCAAATAACCCAAGTGGTGTTTCTTATACTAGAGAAGAAGTTAAAGAAATTGCTGATGTATTAGGAAAATATGATATTTTTGTACTTAGTGATGAAATTTATGGTGATATTACATATAACTATAAACATACATCACTAGCTGAGTTTATTCCAGAACAAACAGTTCTAATCAGTGGATTATCAAAATCTCATGCTATGACAGGATGGCGTATTGGGTTTGTCGCAGCTCCTCAAGCGATGATTAGAAAAATCGGGGTTTTCCATCTGTTTACAGTATCTGGAGCTCCAACATTTGTTCAAGATGCTGCGGTAGTAGCTTTAACAGATGAAAATGTAGATAAATATAATAATCATATGATTGAAACTTATAGAGAAAGAAAAGATTATATGGTTCCAAGACTTTGTGAATTAGGTTTTGAAATTCCTGAAATTGATGGAGCATTTTATATTTTCGCTAAAATTCCAGCAAAATACCGTGAATTAGGCGCGATGGAATTTTGTAAATTATTAGCGAAAGAGGCTCGTGTCGGGGTTATCCCTGGGACAGCATTTGGGAAAGCGTACAATGACTTCTTTAGAATTAGTTATGCAACAAGCATGGAAAATATAAAAGAAGCTGTTGAAAGAATTTCTCAATTTATGAATAAGTAAATATATATAGAAGAAAGGTTATTCAAATGAAAGGTAAATTCATAACAGTAGAAGGTTCAGATGGTTCAGGTAAAACGAGCTTTATCAACTTTGCTACAGAGTATTTGAAAGAAAAGGGATATAAAGTAATAACAACACGTGAGCCTGGAGGAACAGAGTTTAGCGAGAAAGTGAGAGAACTACTTTTCGATAGTTCAAATGATATCGATGCTAAGACTGAAAGCCTACTGTTTTGTGCTAGTCGTCGAGATCACATCGTAAAAAAAATATTACCGCATGTAAATGAAGGGTATATTGTAATATGTGATCGTTTTGTTGATAGCTCGGTTGCTTATCAATCTTATGGTCGAGGACTTTCGAAACAAGATATTTTAGATATTAATGCATATGCAACAGATAATCTTGAACCAGATTTGACGCTATATTTTTGTGTAGATGTCGAAGTTGGGTTAGCCCGTACAAAAAATAGAGATGACAATAACCGAATGGATCAAGAAAGTCTAGATTTTTATAAAAATGTAAAACGTGGTTATGATGATCTTTCAAAAGAGAATACCGATCGTATTAAGGTAATTGATGCAAGTGATACATACGAGAATGTGCAAAAACAAGCACTTTCTATATTGGAAGGATTTTTAAACAATGAACTTTAGTAAAGATACAATTGTAATAAAATCTTTAACAAATACATTAAAAACAGATAAACTATCCCATGCCTATTTAGTAGTAGGTGAGGATAGTTTATATTCTGATGAGTTTATTTTGAGTTTTGTTAAAGCAATTTTTTGTTTAGAAAATAAAGATAAAGAATTTTATAGTTGTGAAAATTGTAAAAACTGCAATAGTATAAATCATGGGAATTATGTTGATTTTTATAAACTAGCAAGTGAAACTTCGATAAAGAAAGATGAAATCCAAACATTAAAATCTGATTTAAGTGTAAAATCATTTTACGGTAAGAAGATTTACTGGATAAAAGATATTGAAAAAATGACCGAGCAAGCAGCAAACAGCTTACTTAAGTTTTTAGAAGAACCTGAAGATGATATTATAGCTATTCTTAGTTGTAAAAATATCAGTGCTGTATTACCAACCATTATTTCGCGTTGTCAACAAGTTAAACTAATTGGGCACAGTGAACATATTGAAATTGAACAGAATGAAGAATTAATTACTATTACTAATGAATATGTAAAAAGATATATTAGAAAACCTCATCTTGCTAATATTTATCTATTAGAAAAATTAAAATCTAAAGATGAAGTGGTAGAGTTTTTTAAATATTTAAGTATGAAAGTTTCTAAAAGTTATAGTGAAGAAATCGTAAGTGATGTTGTTAATGTTAGTAAGGTACAGGAAAAAATACTTCGAGCATTGGCAGATTTGAATGGGAATGTTAATGCAACATTGGTACTGGAAAAATTTGTCTTTACTATTTTATTAGATAACAATAATCTAGAATTTTTAACAAGAGGTTAGTATGGAAGATAATTTAAGAGTTGATACAGTTTCGAAAAATTTTAAAATACTACAGAAAGTTGATCATTATAGTATGTCAACAGACTCTTTTTTACTTCCATATTTTGCCAATGTACCGAGAAGTTTTAAGAAAAATATTATTGAACTTTGTAGCGGAAACGGTGGTATCTCAATAATCCTTAGAGAAAAGTCAGATGCAAAAATAGAAATGTTAGAAATTCAAGAAGACTTAGTTGAGCTGAGTAAAAAAAGTATAGAGTTAAATGATATTGCTAATGTAGAAGTACGAAGTGGTGATATAAAAAATGTAAAAGAATATTATAGACCATCAACATTCGATTACGTAATTTGTAATCCACCGTATTTTCCTGTTGAAAATATGCCGAATCAACGTGAAAAGTTTAATCACAATATTTCACGTCATGAATTACTATGTAACCTTAGTGATGTGGTGCAGGCGATTAGATATTTAGTCAAACAAAATGGGAAGTTTGCACTAGTTCATAGAACTTATAGAATAAGTGATATTATCTCTGAATGTGAGAAAAATGGACTAGCAATAAAAAGGATAAGATTTGTATACAGTAAGCCTTCAAGTGAAAATAGTAAAATAGTACTAATTGAGGGAAGTATATCGAAGGTTAGTGACATCAAAGTTGAACAACCATTTTATATTTATAATGAAGATGGTAGTTATACAGATGAAATGAAGAAAGTGTATGGTATTTATGAGTAGTTTTATGTATGTAGTTGAGTGTTGTGACAAAACTTGGTATACTGGATATACAACAGATATTGTTAGAAGGATAAAAACCCATAATGCCAAAAAGGGTGCAAAATATACGAGGGTGAGAGTACCTGTAAAACTTATATATTTTGAAGAGTTTGAAACAAAAAGTGAAGCAACGAGTGCAGAAAGTTTATTCAAAAAGCGTACTCGTAGAAATAAAGAAGAGTATATATTACTTAATTTGGATACAGAAAAAAGGCTAAAAATAAAAGATTTTAATATGAAAATAAAGGAAAAATAACTATGTTATATTTAGTAGGAACGCCAATAGGAAATTTGGAAGATATTACATTAAGAGCATTAAGAGTGCTGAAAGAAGCGGATATAATAGCTTGTGAAGATACGAGAAATACTCAGAAGTTATTAAATCATTATGAAGTGAAGGGTAAAAAACTACTTAGTTATCATGAGCATAATGAAGATAAAATGAGTGATAAAATAATAGAATACTTAGAAGAAGGACTAGATATCGCATTAGTAACTGATGCAGGAATGCCATGTATTTCAGATCCTGGGTATGTACTTGTAGAGAAGGTAAAGTCAGTAGGACTAGATGTTGTTGCATTACCAGGTGCTAATGCAGGACTTACAGCACTGGTTGCTAGTGGTATTGAATCTTACAATTACACTTTTTATGGATTCTTACCGAGAAAAAGTAAGGAACTTAAGCAAAAGTTAGAAATTATTTTAAGCTCAAAGACAACTGGGATCTTGTATGAAAGTCCACACAGGGTAAAAAACTTAGTGGAAGAGATAGTTAAAATTGCACCAACAAGAAAAATTGCAGTAGCGAGAGAACTTACAAAGATGTTTGAACAAATTGAAACATATGAAGCTAGTGTGATATTAGAAATGTTAGGTGGAGAAATTAAAGAAAAAGGCGAATTTGTTGTTATTATTTCTCCATCAAAGGATGAAGAAAAAACAGAACTTAATCTTGATGATATTATAGATATAATCTATCAAAAAGTTCAAAGTGGTGAGAAAAAATCAGAAGCTATTAAAAATACTGCTAAAGAGTATGGCATAAATAAAAAAGAGGTTTATAGTTTATATCATGAAAAATATGATTAGTTTTATAACTGTAAATGTATTAATAGTAGTATTTCTTATTGCCGCAATACATATAAAAATATTTTTCCTGCCTTTAACATTTTTTGTATTCTTAAATATTTATATGATTTATAGAAGAAGTTCAGAATTGGATAAAAATGAACAGAAGAAAAAAATTATGTTACACAATGTTAAGAATTCTCTAGGTGTAATACTAGGGTATACTGAAGCACATAATGATGAATTAATTACTAAAGAAGAACTAGATGAAAGAATTAATGAAGAAATTCAAGAGATAGTTTCAATGATAAAAGACGAGATTTATAAATAGATCTCGTCTTTTGTATTATTCATTATGAATATTGATTATTCTTTGATTTTCTCTTAATCTTTTTCTACGTTTTTTCCATGTATTTGCAGAGAAGAATACTATTAATGGCATTAATTCTAAACGCCCTAGTAACATTGAAACAGACAGGATTATTTTTGTAAAATATGGAATCTGTGAAAAGTTACTCATAGGACCATAGTGATTAAACGCAGGCCCAGCATTACTAATTGATGTAACAGTTAAAGAAATTGCATCTTCGAAGTCATTAATTTGGAATGTTATTAAGAACAAAATAATAACATATACAAAGCCAAATAATAGCAGATAGTTAGATAATGGAGCAGTATCTTTTACTACTTTTCCGTCTATTTTGAACATAGTAATCTTTCTTGGATTCAGAGCTTTACTTATGCTTTGCTTCGCATTTTTTACAAAGAAAATTAATCGTGGAATTTTAATTCCTCCTGCAGTACCACCAGTACAGCCACCAACAATCATAAGAATAAGTATAATCATTTTAGAAAATACAGGCCAAATATTAAAATCGTTGTAGGTGAATCCTGTAGTCGAAACAACTGAAGAAACGGTGAAGAATACATCTAGTAAACTATGGTTAGGTGTATCATACGAACGATAAATATCTAAAAACATTATTACAGATAGAATAGATATCATTCCGAAAAACCAACGTAATTCTTCACTTTTTAGCACTTTAAAGTATCTTTTAAAGACTACAAAATATATTAAACTAAGATTCATAGAGAATATTAGCATAAAAATAGCAATAACAACTGTAATATAAGTACTATTATAATATGCGATACCCGCGTTTCTTACAGCAAAACCGCCAGTTCCCGCTGTAGAAAATGCTAGATTAATACTATCGAAAACTCCGATTCCACCTAGCAATAGTAGGAAGAATAATATAATTGTTAATGCAATATAAATACTATAAAGATATATTGCTGTTTGTTTCATAGATGATACCACTTTACCAAAATATGGGCCAGGAACTTCTGCCTTAGCTATATGAATGGTGTGTGGAGATCGTGGAAGAATTGCAAGTGCAAAGACAATAACCCCCATCCCTCCTATAAAGTGTGTGAAACTACGCCAGAATAATAGACTCTTAGATAATGATTCAACATCTTGTAAGATAGTTGAACCTGTAGTCGTAAAGCCACTAACAGTCTCAAATAAACTGTCGATATAGTGTGGTATCTCTCCAGATAAATAGAAGGGAAGGGCACCTAATAGAGAAAAGATAACCCATGTTAATGTTACTATCACATATCCTTCTCTCTTGTAGAAATCTCGTTCAGTTACATCTTTTGTTAAATAATGCATTGCTACTGATAATACAAAGCATCCAATAACTGTACTAAAAAAAGAAATCGTAATACGAAGAGGTTCGTCATAAATTAATGATACGACTGTAGGGAGAATAAGTAGTGCTGCCAAGAGCATAAGCATTTTCCCAACGACGTTAAAAACCATTTTAAAATTCATAGTCTACCTCCTTACAAGAATATCATCGATATGTTCAAGTTTATTTCCATAACTTACAACCACAACATTATCATTTACTTTAATTTCATCTTCACCATTCGGGAAGATTTGTTTATTATTACGAATGATAAATGCGATAAGCATGTTGTCATTTATAGCTAGATCTTTAAGCTTAGTTCCTATGACTTTAGCATTATCACTTGTTATTTTAAACTCTATAACTTCAGCTTTACTGTTAGCTATACGATAGTAACTTTCTATATCAGAAGATCGACTACATTGCAGAGATTTTGTATATTTTTTTATTATATTCCCAACTATTTCTTTTGGTGTGATGTATGAATATTGGCCGATATCTTCAGCTATTTGTTTAAGAGATGCACGATTCACTTTAGCAACAGTTTTCTTAATACCAAGCTTATGTGCATATAGATTAATTATAATATTCTCTTCATCAAGACCTGTAAGAGAAATACAACTATCAAATGTTTGAATACCTTCCTCAATTAATGTGTCTCTATCACTACCGTCAGCCCAGATAACATCAATTTCTGGGAAGGTTTCACTTAGGGATATGGCTTTTTCTTTATCAATTTCGATAACTTTAGTATAGAATGATACTCTTTGTAAAAACTCAACTAAGTAGTGAGCGATTTTCCCTGCACCTATAATTAAAGAAGATGTTACCTTTTTCTCAAGATTTTCTTTATTTCCTAATAACTTATAGAAGTTTTTAAGATTTTTATTAGAAGCGGTGATATGAACTTTATCTCCAACTTCAAAAATATAATTACCGCGAGGTACAAAGACATCTCCTTTTCTCTCAACTAAACAAACTAGTGATGGAAAATCGATGTATTTTTTACTTTC
The DNA here is from genome assembly GCF_041433735.1 of Gemella sp. 20925_1_85. NCBI lineage: Bacteria > Bacillati > Bacillota > Bacilli > Caryophanales > Gemellaceae > Gemella > Gemella sp. 20925_1_85. The sequence continues at coordinate 18,321 of NZ_JAPWCC010000032.1, forward strand.
TATTAGAGATACTCCATTAAGTATACTGTTCTCATTAATTATTACTTCTAAGATATTGAATTTGTTGTTAGAAAAACTTTCTACTTTTATTGCTGTTGGATATTTCAGCATATAGAAAATTTGTTTTGCTGCTTCGTATTCAGGATTGACCATTAGGTCTATTCCTAGAGATTGTTTTATAAATTCTTTTGTTTTAGAATATTCTGGGTTACGTATTCTCGCAATTGTATATTTTGCACCAATCTGTTTAGCTGCTATGCACGAAATCATATTTATTTCATCACTAGTAGTAACAGATATAAACATATCGGCGTTAGCTGCATCAGCTTCTAATAATATGTCAGAATTCGCACCATTACCGACTAATCCATTAATATCATAGGTTTCAACGAGCTTTTCAACACGTCGTTCATTTGTATCGATAATTGTCACTTCATCAAATGTGTTAGAAAAATCAGCGCAAAGAAGTTCACCGACTTTACCACCACCGACTATAATTACTTTCACTTTAATACTCCTTTTTTAAATGATATTCATATTATAACCTAAAACCTAATAAAATGCTATAAGCTTATAGTTTTGTATTAATTTAGTAATAATATAGAATATTTTCTATTGGTTGTTTTATATAATTAGGTTGTTAGAATTAAATAAAATTAATATAGGAAAGGGATGAAGATTTAACAAAGTATCTAAAATAAATAATTGAAACTCATGATAAAACTATATAGTATAAAATTGTTTAATCTAGAAGATTATTAATTTATAAAATATTCATTGTCAAATATGTAAAAAAATAATAGACTAGTAGTTTTTATAGTTATCGTACTTCTACAAATATTTAAA
>NZ_JAPWCC010000033.1:0-18910 GCF_041433735.1 Gemella sp. 20925_1_85
ATTCTTAAGTCTTTTTTTTAGAGCATATTTAGAGCAAATGAGGAAATATTAAGTTATAATATTAAATAAGTACACATTAGTGTAAAATAATATTTGCTAAATACGGAGAGTATTGTATGAATAAAAATAATGTTTTATCTAAGTTATTTCATAGGTATTTTATTGTTGCTTTAAATGGAATGGCCTTAGGGTTGTTTTGTACTTTAATTATTGGCTTAATTATTAAGCAGATAGCCATAAATCTGAGTGGGAGTTTATCAAGTTTCTTACTTGTTATAGCGAGTATTGCAATGGCATTAACGGGTCCAGTTATTGGTATAGGTGTTGCTCATGCCCTTAAAGCTCCTAAGTTAGTAATTTTAGCTTCAGGAGTAGTCGGATTTTTAGGTGCATTCGGATCGAATCTAGGTACTAATAATTTGCTAGATCAAGGTAAATTAATAATTAGTGGTTCTGGAGATCCGTTAGGAGCTTTCATAGCTGTAGTTATAGCTGCGGAAATAGGTAGACTTATTTCTGGGAAAACTAAAATAGATATTATTGTCACTCCATTTGTAACAATAATCATTGGAGGAATAGTTTCTTATCTAACAGGACCATATTTAATAAAAGGAATGAAAATTCTTGGTACATTTATAAGAGAAGCAACTGAATTACAGCCGTTTATTATGGGAATAGTTGTTTCTGTTGTTATGGGAATAATTTTAACATTACCTATAAGTTCTGCGGCATTATCTATTATACTTGGATTATCGGGTATCGCTGCAGGTGCATCTACTGTCGGATGTGCAGCTCAAATGGTTGGTTTTGCAGTAATAAGTTTTAAAGCTAATCGTTGGAATGGATTACTTGCTCAAGGGTTAGGAACGTCTATGTTGCAAGTTCCTAATATTATGAGAAAACCAGTAATTTGGATTCCTCCTATTATTGCAAGTGCTATATTGGGGCCTATAGCAACGATTATTTTCAGAATGGAAAATAATCCAGCTGGTGGAGGAATGGGAACATCAGGTCTAGTGGGACAACTTATGACATGGCAAACAATGTCATCTTATACAGCTCATTCAGTACTATTAATTGAAATATTGTTACTACACTTCATATTACCTGCGATTATTTCATATGGAGTATATTACTATATGGAGAAAAAAGGCTTTGTTAAAGCTGACGATTATAAATTAGATTTATAAGAAATTAAGAACTAGCTATAGAAAAATATAGTTAGTTCTTTTTTATTTTTGTAAAGATAAAAGGTAATCGAGTGTATAAATAGAACTAAAATGGTATTTGTAATAGGGAATAATATGTATTTTTCTAATGAATACGCTCGAAACATGGTCTAAGCAAAAAAAAGAAGCCCCGTTACTGATGTAATAGGGCTTTTAAGCTTCTTCTTATTAACGTACTTCTTTAATACGAGCAGCTTTACCACGTAAGTTACGTAGGTAGTATAATTTAGCACGTCTAACTTTACCTTTACGTACAACTTCAATTTTTTCAACTTTTGGAGTGTGAACAGGGAATGTTCTTTCAACACCAACACCGTTTGAAATTTTACGTACAGTATAAGTAGCAGAGATTCCTCCACCACGACGTTTGATAACTACTCCTTCAAATTGTTGGATACGCTCACGTCCACCTTCAACAATACGAACGTGTACTCTTACTGTATCCCCAGCTTTAAATTCAGGAATGTCTGATCTTAATTGCGATTTAGTGATCGCTTCAATGATTTTGCTCATTATTCTTTCTCCTTTTTTTACAAAATGTTCATTACTAATGCTTGATTAACAGAGGAACATCGTAATTTAATGTTTTCACATCTCGACTATTATAACATTATTTCAAGTAAATATCAATAGAAAACTTAATAAAATTTATTATAAAAGAGCTTTTTCCCAAGTTTCTTCTTTGAATCCAAGAAGTAGGATATCATTTTTCAAATCAAATGCTAAAGGACGTTTAATTAACATACCATTTTCATGAAGTAGTGTTAAAGCTTCATCAAGAGATAGAGTCTCTAACTTGTCTTTTAAACCAAGTTCTTTATAAACAAGACCACTAGTGTTGAATAGTTTTTTTAATGGTAGACCGAATGTCTTAATAATCTTTTTAAATTCTGCTACTGTTGGTGTTTTTTCTTTAACATTGAAATATGTTGCTTCAATATTGTTTTCTGTTAAAAGTTTTTTTGCTTTTCTACATGTCGAGCATGTTGGGTATTCGTAAATAGTTAGCATATAGTCTCCTCAATAATTTTATGTGAATTCTAAATAATTATTGATATTATAATATTTATTTTTATTAGTGTAAAGAAATCTGTTTAGGATTTAGTGTATATGAAAAGCGTTTAGATTAATTGAACAAATAAGATGTGATATAATTAAATTATAGAAATAAAGGAGAAATACTATGCAAAAAATAATTGTAAAAGATGTTTCTAAAATATATGGAGAAAATAGTAATAAAGTTATAGCGAATGACGCCATTAGTTTTGATATTAATGAAGGAGAATTTGTTGTAATTTTGGGTCCAAGTGGAGCTGGGAAGAGTACACTTCTTAATATTATAGGTGGAATGGATAATGCGAGTAAGGGGTCTATTAATATTTTTGGAAAAGAGATTGTCGGCCTAAGTGAAGCGGAATTAACTAGATATAGAAGAGAAGATATAGGTTTCGTTTTTCAATTCTATAATTTGATTCCAAACCTAACAGTTTTAGAAAATGTAGAATTAGCTGGACAAATTGTAAAACAACCGAAAAAAGCAACAGATATTTTAAAATTAGTAGGATTAGAACATAGAATGGATAATTTTCCTTCACAAATCTCTGGAGGAGAACAACAGCGTGTTGCTATAGCGAGGGCGATAGCTAAGAACCCAAAACTATTACTTTGTGATGAACCAACAGGAGCGTTAGATTATAAGACGGGAAAAAACATTTTAAATATTCTAAAAAACTATAGTGTAGATGAGAAGAAAACCGTAGTTATTATAACTCATAATAGTTCTATAGCTGAAGCGGCAGACAAGGTAATAGAAATATACGATGCTAAGGTGAAAAAAGTAACACAAAATACTAATCCTAAAAGTATTGATGAAATAGAGTGGTAGTGTTATGAGAGCAATAAATAGAGATATATTAAGAGAAATATCAAAAACAAAGTCGAAGTTTATATCGATAATGATAATAATGTTTCTAGGAGTTTTTATCTTTGTAGGTTTAAAAGAAACATCACCAGCTATGGTGAATACCTATAATAAGTACATAGAGCGTCATAAGATGTATGATTTACGAGTAAGTCATAATTTTGGAATCAATGAAGAGGATATGAAAATCATAAATGCTCTGGATAATATTGATTTAAGTGAGAGTTATTTTATAAAAAAACTACAGATAATTAATAGTAATGACTTTGTAAATATTGAATCTTTACCCGAAAAATTAGTTTTACCTAAGGTAACCGAGGGTTCTTTACCTAATAATGACGGAGAAATAGCTTTAGTTGAGTCTCTTCAAAGTAGTTATAAAATTGGAGATGAGATTTCATTTATTTCTGATAAGAGTGAAAGTAATACTTTAAAACAATATAAGTTTAAAGTGGTTGGTTTTGTTCAAGGAGCGAATCATATTGAGGTATCTAATAATAATCTAGCTAATAAGGACTATTTTGGATATGTAAGAAGAGATGTTTTTAAATTTGAAAATGTAAGTGGAGTAAATGTAAAACTTAAAAATATTAACTATAAATATAGCGATAAAGATTATATTACAGAAGTTAATAAGACTAGAGATAATCTGATAGAAAAATTAAAAACTCAGCAAAAAATCGATGAAAAATATTACTTAGATAAAAATAATAAAAAATTAAATGAAAATGAAAAAGTAATAAATCAAGCACAAGAACAACTTAATAGCGTTAAAACAAAACTTGAATTACTAAAAAATGTAGACAATAAAAGTTATAATGAACAATTAGAAAAACTGAACAAAGCTCAAAAAGAGATTGATGATAATAAAAAACAACTAAGTATTGGGAAAGCCAGTCTTTCGGAAGAAAGTTATCCTAGATTTTCAGTAGAAAATATTAGAGGTTTAAAAAACTATGCTCAATTTATAGATTCTGCGAGTAGTTTAACCTTTGTTGCTAATGTTTTTTCAATATTCTTATTCGTTGTATCGATTTTGGTTTCACTTACTACTTTGACTAGAATGATAGATGAAAACAGAATAAATATAGGTACTCTTAAATCGCTAGGATACAGTAATTATCAAATTTCTAAAAAATACTTTGTATATGGTGGGTTATCTACCTTAATAGGTACGATATTAGGAATTATCGGAGCGTATTTGGTAATTGTACCGATAATATATAATTCTTATGCAAGGTTCTTCACTTTTAATACACCGGAGATCGTATACACACCGAGTATACTTATCGCAGCTTTTGTTATTTCATTAGGATGTGTAAGTTTAGCTATTTATATACCACTTAGAAAAAATTTAAGAGAAAAGAGTGCGTACTTGTTACGTCCTAAGGCCCCTAGTGGAGGAAGTAGGATATTTTTAGAAAGAATACCATTTATTTGGTCAAGGCTTAGCTTTCTAAGGAAGGTAACCTTTAGAAATATTTTCCGTTATAAAATTAGAATGTTAATGACAATTTTTGGAGTCGCAGGGTGTCTAACTCTTATGTTTATAGGTTTTGGTATTCGTTATGGAGTAATAAATATTTCTAATGAACAATTCAAAGTAATTAATAAGGTAGATATCGCAGCTACTTATAATCCTTATATAGGCAATGAGAGTGTGGAAAAGCTTCAAAAAGATATTGATAATAATAAGAATGTTAAAGCTAGCACCAAAGTAAATATTCAACTTGCTACTTTCGAGAGTAATAATGAAATTGTTGATTCTGCACAGCTGATAACTGTAAATAAAGATGATTATAAAGATTATATTGCATTAACTGATAATGATAACAAAGGAATCGACTTGCCAGGTGACGCGGCTGTAGTAAGTGAAAAACTTGCATATTTACACAAATTGAATATTGGAGATAGTTTTAATGTAATTGTAAACAATAAAGAATACACACTTACCGTTGGTGAAATTAATAAAAATTACTTTGGGCACACAATATATATTAATAAAGACTATTATGAATCACTGTTCCAAAAACAATATAAGGATAATACGTTTTTAGTACAAACTACAGGTGGTAAGGAAACTGTTGAAAGTGTGGTAAGTAATTTAAATGATAATAGTGACATAGTAAACATAAGTGATAATTCTAAAATACAAGAAATACTTGATAATTTTATTAAAGGAATAGATATTATAGTAGCAGTTATGGTGATCTGTTCAGTTACTCTAGCGCTTGTAGTATTATATAATTTAATAAACGTTAATGTCTCTGAGAGAATTAGAGAATTATCAACGATAAAAGTTCTTGGTTTTTATCCAAGTGAAGTAACTATTTATGTATTTAGAGAAATTTTCTATTTAAGTGGGGTAGGTATTATTTTAGGTAATTATCTTGGTTACAAAATGTATTTGAAGATAATACTAGAACTCGCGGGTAGAGATATGATGTTTAGTAGTAAAGTACCTTTAGTAGTTTATTTATTAGCATCGGGTATAACAATATTGATTACTATAGTTGTAATGATAGTAATGCATAAAAAACTGAAAAAAGTAAACATGGTAGAAGCTCTTAAGGCAATAGAGTAGAATAGGAGAAAAAATGGCAATTATTATAAATGACGAAGCAAAAAAATTATTAAAAGATAAAAATAAAAACTATATATTAGTATCACTATTTCAACAAGCTTGTTGAGGTGGCGGAGTAAATAAAGTTATCGGGGTTTCGATAGCAAGCAAATTCGATAAAGAATTATATTCAAAATATGTAGTTGATGGAATAGATGTTTATATTGACTATAGATTAAATATAGGAGAAAATGTAGAAATAGGTGTAGAAAAATTCCTATTTATGAAATATTTTAACCAAGTTGGGATCACGGCGTTATAAATAAAGAAACAACTAGAGATCAAAAGTATCATCTCTAGTTGTTTTTGTTTATTAATTAGAAGATGCAATAAGCTCTTCTTCTTTTTTATGTTTGTCGTTGTAGATTTTTTTCATAATACCGATAACGATTGATAGTGCGAATAAACACATTAATCCGATGAATAAATTTCTAACTCCCCCAGAAAGTGTTCCACCAACGTATGAGTAAACTATTGTTGCTGGTAATTGTCCGATTCCTGTAGCGATAAAGAATCTCCAGAAACTCATATTTGTAAGTCCAGCAGCGTAACTTACGAAGTCGAAAGATACGAACGGCAATAATCTACAGATAAGAATAGCTTTGTCTCCGTAGCGTTCGAAGAATACGTCAATACTTGCCATTGCACCTTTACTTGTAAGTTTTTCTACTACGTCTCGTCCTAATCCACGAGCGATATAGAAACATACTGCAGCCCCTATCATTGCTGTTGACCAAGATAATACGGCTCCTAGTACCCAACCGAAGATAGCAGCGTTAGATAATGTGATTAAAAATGCTGGAATTGGAGCAGCTATTGATTGAAGTACCATTAAGATTCCAGAAACAACAGCAGCCCAAGCGCCCCAACCACGTAGATATTCGATTACTGCATTTGTATCAAATTGAGATAAAGTAGCGAATGCTGTATTAATACCAGTTTTAAAACTAGGTACTGTAAAGTAAATTGCGAAGAAAATTGCAAAGCAAGCAAGTGTAATGTATCTTACTTTTTTACGTTGTGCTTTTAATTTTTTCTCTTCTTCAGGATCTACTTCTCTTAAATCACTTAGTTTTACTTCTTTTTCTTTTAATGTTTTCAGTTCTTCTTTAGTATAAACTTTTTGGTATTTAGAAAGTGTCAAAAGAATATAAAGATTTATTAAGTTAACGATAATAACACCGACTATAAATGGAACCTTAATTTGATTAAGTGTTCCAGCATGTAGAACTTCACGAGCTATATATAGTAAAGTTTTAGTTTTACCTGAAAAGATAGCCATTAGAAGTATAATTGCTTCTATAATGAAAAATGTATATTTACGATTTATACGTTTAAAATATAACCCTGTCATTATACCGTAAACAGTCCAAACGAATATCACAAGACTTTGGTCAGCTAACATTTCAAATTGTGTAAAGAAGAACAGTAAGAATGCGAAGAAGTAACCAACAGCTATACCAACACTTGTGAAATAGAATAATAATCTTAAGCGTTTCATTAAATCTCTCCTTGTTAATAGCTATTATTTTTTAATACTATAAATAACTGCTGCATATGTTCCATCCTCTGGAAGGATATCTTCGTTACCAGTGAATTTAACCTCTTTACGAGTTTCAACAGCACCATAAGTGTAAGTAGTATTTGAAATAATACCTACAGGGCAACTATCTAAGCAAGATAAACATCCTGTATTTTTATCGATAGCGCGTTTTAAGTTACCACCGAAACGGAAATCGATTTGTTTACCATTACTATCTTTTACTACTTCATTGATGTCATATTTTTTGTCAGCTCCGTTCCAAGTGATTTCGGCTTTAATTGGAGTTCCTTCAACATGTGTAGTAGTTGCATTATTTGGATTCATATTTTCTCCAGGTTTTGCACCGATCTCAATTAGAGCATTGTAGAATTCTTCTGGTTTAGCAAATGCTGTGAAGATTGATTTAGCACCATTTGTACCACTTTGTTCTACTGAGTTATGTCTTGTAGCTTCATCAAAGTATTTACCATTAATTTTTGTAAGAACAGTAATAGTACCAGCTTCTTTATCCACTTTAATAGGTTTATCTAATGATACACCTGCTACATAGTCAGCAGGTTGATTTGAATTTTGTGATGTTGAATTAGAAGAACTGCTACACCCAACTGCAGTAAATGCTAATCCAGCAGCCATAAGGACTGATAATATTTTTTTTGGTTTCATTATAATGAACCCCCCTTATTGATATTTTTCTTATACAATTGTATTATAACATTTATATAAAAGGCTAACAATAATCTATATAAAATATTATATAAATTTAATTAATAGCGAAGGAAAAGCACTCTTAATCGATGGAAAATATTATTGTATTTTAAATATACAACATGTACAAAAATCATAAAAAAGAAATATATAGTGAATAAATAATTTATTATAATTTGTATATTCTAGATTATAAGACTAATAAATAATAAAAAACAACTCACTGATAGTTGTTATCAATTATTAAAGGATACAGTTTATATTAAAATGAGCATTATAATTATTAGCGAAATAACTTGAAATATGGTATAATATTTCAGTTATAGATGAAAACATGAAATTTTAATGAATATATGTAAGAAACTAGAGAAAGGAGAAAAAGATGTTAATTCAATTAAATAATGTAACAAAGAATTTCGTAGTTAATGAAATTTTTTCAAATGTAAAATTAGAAATTAACGATAAAGATCGTGTTGCCATTGTAGGAAGAAATGGTGCGGGGAAGAGTACGTTATTAAAAATTATATCTGGTGCTATTAGTTTTGATAGTGGGGAGAGAACTATCTCTAAAAATACAACTGTAGGGTATTTATCTCAAGAATTTATCGTAAGAGAAGATTTGTCAATTTATGAAGAGATGATTACATGTTTTGATGAAATTATTACATTAGAATCAGATTTAGAAAAACTTTCATTTGAATTGACTCCAGAAAATATAGAAAGTGATCCAACGCTACTTAATAAATTCGATAGATTGCAAAATGAAGTGTTAACACATAAGGATTATCATTATAAAAGTAAGATAGAGAGTGTGTTATATGGATTAGATTTCACAAAAGATGTTTTTGATAAAAAAATAAGTACTTTCTCTGGTGGAGAGAAAACAAGGTTATCAATGGCTAAACTATTATTAAGTGAGCCAGATCTATTAGTTTTAGATGAACCGACCAACCACCTTGATATGGAAAATGTAGCATGGCTAGAAAATTACCTTTCATCATATAATGGTGCAATAGTTATAGTCAGTCACGATAGATACTTTTTAGATAAGGTTGTAAATGTTGTATATAACTTGGAATTCGGTAAACTTAAAAAGTATGTAGGTAATTATTCAAAATTCTTAGTACAATATGAAGAAGATTATGAAAAACAACTAAGAGAATATACGAGTCAGCAGAAGGATATAAAAAAATTAGAAGAGTTTGTTCAGAAAAATATTGCTAGAGCATCTACTAGTAAAATGGCTAAAAGTCGTCAAAAAGTATTAGATAAGATGGATCTTATCGATAATCCTAAAAAAGATGATAAGGCAGCTGGTATAGAGTTTCTTATAAAAGAACAAAGTGGTCGCGATGTTCTAACGATTAGTGATTTACAAGTAGGTTATAATGGAACTAAAGTTGGTCAAAGTTATAATCTTTCTGTATATAAAGGTGATAGGATAGCGGTTGTCGGAAGAAATGGTATAGGAAAATCTACGTTAATAAAAACTATAGCGAAGAGACAAAAAGAAATCGCGGGTTCTGTGCAATATGGAAGTAAAGTTTCATTAGGCTACTACGACCAAAAACAAGCAGAGTTTGAATCTTCAAAAACAATATTAAATGAATTGTGGGATGAATATCCTTTAATGAAGGAAGCGGAAGTAAGAACAGTACTTGGTAGATTCTTATTTAGAGGCGATGATGTTCTTAAGATAGTAAGAGATCTTTCTGGTGGAGAAAAAGCGAGACTGCAACTTGCTAAATTGATGCTAGAGAAAAATAATCTTCTTATATTAGATGAGCCGACTAACCACCTTGATATTACTAGTAAGCAAGTATTAGAAGAAGCATTAAAAAATTACGAAGGGACTATTCTTTTTGTCAGTCACGATAGGTACTTTATTAATAAGATAGCTAATAAAGTACTAGATATTACTGATAATGGTCATAATATGTACTTAGGAAATTATGATTACTATTTGGAAAAAAGAGAACAAGAGAGAATAGCTCAACAACTAACTAAACAAAATGAAGAAGTAGTTGTTGAAAAAGAAGCGAATAACTATATACTAGATAAAGAAGCAAAAAGACGTGTTAGAAAATTAGAGAGAACTCGTGATGAGCTGATGAATAAAATTGAAACTTTAGAAGAAGAAATACAAGTTGTAAATAATGAACTTGCCAAAGAGGAAGTTTATACTGATATGGTAAAAACTCAAGAGTTTAATGAGCAGTTAAAACAACTTTCTTCTGAATTAGAAGAGTTAAATGATTCTTGGTTAGAAATTGAAGAGGAATTAGAGAGTATAAATGGATAGTAAAATAAAAATAACGACTTATGTTGACTCTGAAAAAATACATGAAGAATCTTATCTTGGAAGCTTTTTAGAGCAAACAAGTATTGAAAAAATAAGTTATAGTGATAAAAATAACAAAAAAATAGAGATTTTTATTGACAAAATAAAAGAAAGTGTTAGTATAGAAAAAGACGATTCAAAAATGTACTTAGCATATACGAAAACAAGCAATGACTACAGTACACAATATGGTCAGATGAAATTAGAAACACAACTTGTAAATATAAGTAAAAAAACAAAAAATAGCATTGCTTTATACGAAATAGTGTACAATATACATTTTGGAAGTAATGATAAACAGCAAAATAAATTGAAAATATTAGTGAAAAATATATAGTAGGTAATTAGGAGGAATTTTTGGTGAAAAATAAAATAGTAGAATTAATACAAAATTCTTTAGCCAAATTAGAAATTGATGGAGTAGATATTCATGTAGAAACTCCGAAAAACACAGATAATGGAGATTTTTCTTCAAATGTGGCGATGCAATTAACAAGAGTTTTACGTAAAAACCCTAGAGTTATTGCCGAGGAAATAATTAGTAATATAGAACAAGATGAAGCGGTAGAAAAAATTGAAATAGCTGGACCAGGATTTATTAACTTTTTCGTTAAAAAATCAAGTCTTGGAAGTGTTGTTGGGAAAATCTTAGAAGATGATTTTAAATACGGTGAAAACAACATTGGACAAGGTAAAAAAGTACTTTTAGAATATGTGTCAGCTAACCCGACTGGAACATTACACGTTGGGCATGCTAGAAATGCTGCATATTCTGATTCATTAGCAAGAATAATGAAAAAATCAGGATATGATTTATCTCGTGAATACTATATCAATGATGCAGGTAATCAAATTAATAATTTAGTTATCTCTGCAATTGTTCGATATAAACAAGCTCTAGGTATGGATGCTGAGATGCCGGATGATGCATACCACGGTGAAGATATTAAAGTTCTAGGTCAAAAACTAAAAGATGAATTCGGTGAATCATTACTTGAAAGAGAAGACTTAAATGAGTTTATTCGTGAGTATGCAGTAGCGTATGAAATGGAAAATATTAAAAAAGATTTAGGTGACTTTGGATTAGAATATGATGTATTCTTCAGTGAAAAGTCATTATATAAAAATGGTCTTGTAGATAAAGCTTTAGAATCTTTAAGAGAACAAGGTTTTGTTTATGAAAAAGATGGAGCTTTATGGCTAGAAACAACAGCTTTAGGTACAGGTGATGATAAAGACCGTGTATTAATTAAAGCAGATGGTTCACTAACATACTTAACTAGTGACATAGCTTATCACAAAAATAAATTAGATCGCGGATTTGATTTATTACTTGATGTACTTGGTGCAGACCACCACGGGTATATTGCAAGATTAAAAGCAAGTATCGTTGCTATGGGATACAAAGCAGAGCAATTAGAAGTTCTAATTATGCAAATGGTACAACTTCTAAATAATGGTGAAGTTGTAAAAATGAGTAAGAGAACTGGTAAAGCAATTACACTTCGTGATTTAATCGATGAAGTAGGTGCTGATGCTGCTCGTTACTTTTTAGTAATGAGAAGTGCAGATAGTCACTTAGACTTTGATTTTGCAGTAGCGAAAGAGCAATCAAGTGATAACCCACTATACTATGTTCAATATGCTCACGCTAGAATTTGCTCAATCTTACGTCAAGCAGCTGAACAAGTTGAATATGATGTTAACAACTGTGATTATGAATTATTAACAGATGAGTACTCAGTAGATTTACTGAAAAATTTAGCATATTATCCAGAAATAGTTGCACAAGCAGCTAAAAATTATGAACCACACAGAATTTGTAATTATTTACAAAGTCTTGCAAGTTCATTCCACAAATTCTATAATAATAACAAAGTAATAACTGAAAATAAAGAACAAACTCAAAGTTACCTAGCATTAATCACTGCTGTTAAGATAACTTTAAGAAATGCTTTAGACTTAATCGGAGTATCAGCTCCAGAAAAAATGTAATAAATAAAAAAGAAGGGAATCTAATATAAATGGTAAAGTTAAAAGATTTAAGCGCAGAAAAAATTAAGGAAATGTCACTAATAGATTTATGTTATGCATATATGGTAGAAGAAGGAATTGAAAAATTAAATATTTATGATTTCCTAGATTATATTAAACCATTAAGAAATGTTGACGATGAAGAATTTACTGCACAAGCAGCGTATTTCTACACTGATCTAAACTTAGATGGACGTTTTGTATGCGTTGAAGATGGTAGTTGGAAATTAAGAGATAGTTTATTTGTAGAAGATATTAAAAACTTCGTTGAGCCAAGCGTTCAAAAATTTGAAATCGATGATGAAGATGATATTGAAGAGCTTGGAGAAGAAGAACAAGAAGATATCCATGATGAAGTTGATGCTTTAATCGAAGAAGAAGATATGGAAGAGAGTGAAGATGTCTTCGATTTTGACAATGAAGGTATTGTATCAAAATTCAACATTGCAACTGAAGAAGAAGAGTTTTAATAAAAGAGCCGTAAGGCTTTTTTATTTTGTGAGTCTTTTTAGTTGCATATTATATTGATATGAAGTATAATAAGGAAAGTCAATAAAACATATAGTAAAAATTGTAATACAGGTTCTAAGTTTTTTAAGTGAATAACACAACATCACATTTATTTTATTTATTATCTTTAACGGCAAGAATACGATTGATTATTGATAATAAAAAAAATATAAAGGAGATTGTAACTTATGAAACAAGGTACAGTAAAATGGTTTAACGAGGAAAAAGGATTCGGATTTATCGAAGTAGCAGGAGAAAAAGATATTTTTGTTCACTTCTCAAGCATTAAAAAAGACGGATTCAAAACTTTAAAAGAAGGCGATAAAGTTGAATTCGAAGTTGAAGACGGTGCTCGTGGACCACAAGCAGCTAACGTAGTTGTTCTTTAATTAGAAATGTGAAAAAGTTATAATTAGACGGTTAAGTCTAGTTATAGCTTTTTTTATTTTTTTAGACTAGAAATTAATATAAATCGATTGGAAAATATCAGAAAGTTACTATAATGGGAATATATTGAAAACGAATACGATATTATTGAAAAATTTTCTGTAATAAATTATAATAAAGTGAAAAGGTATAAGATATCATTTGTTACAGAGTTTATTTAAAAGAAGATAAATTTCTTTAATATACTTTCGTAATGGAATATTGACAAAAATTTGATATTTTATCAAAATAAAAGGAGATTTATAAGATGAAAATTACAGAAGTAAATACACCAAAAGCACCAAAAGCTGTAGGACCATATGTACAAGCAAACAAAGTAGGGAATCTAATTTTTTGCTCGGGTCAATTAGGAATTAATCCAGAGACTGGAAAAATTGTTGAAGGTGGAGTTATCGAAGAAGCAAAACAAGTGTTTAAAAATATTGAAGCAGTTTTAGAAGAAGCAGGGAGCTCTATGAATCATGTTGTAAAATCATTAGTATTATTAAAAGATATTGCTGATTTTGCTGAAGTGAATAAAGTTTATGCGGAGCAATTCAATGATGTGCTTCCCGCTAGATCAGCTTTCCAAGTAGCAGCATTGCCATTAGGTGGTAATATTGAGATTGAAGTTATAGCTGTAGAAAAATAAGAAAATAGAAAAAAATCAAGGATAGTCATTATTATCCTTGATTTTTTGCGTTATAGCTAGCAATTGCAGCGTTTATTTCTTCATTTGTAAAATTAGAGATATCACCTTTCAATTCATTCTCAATGATATTTCTACTAGTGCTACCTTCTTGAGTGTAGCGAATAGTGTTATATGTCTCAGGTACTTGTTGACCAATAATTTGTGGGTGATTTTGAGTATTAGGTATAGATGAAACTTTTTTAGTATCTGTAGAATTATTCTTAGTACTATTAGAAGATGTAGCTTCTTTTTTAGAGACTACTCTATTTTCTATTTCTTTTTTAGTTTCTTCTTTTTTAGTTACGTTAGTCTTGTGATCTTGTTCTAATTCTGAGGTTTCAGAATTTAATAGCTTTTCTTTTAGGGCTTCGTATTTAAATTCATATTTAGCTATAATAGCCTTAACTTGATCGGCATAGTTAGGTGAAGTTGTATCTAATTCTAAAATCTCAGTAAGAGCATTGTCATAATTGTCTAATTGTGTATCTAAATATGAAATTGCTTTTGAAAAAGTACGATTTGTGTCTAATTTTTTTGCTTGTTTTAAATGTTCATAAGCAGTTTCTGTGTCAGCATTATTAAGTGCATTATCGATTTTTACTAGTTCACTAGCAATATTAACTTCATTATCTATATTTCTTAATGTTTCTTTAGCTTTTTCTGTAGTTAAAGTTTCAAGGCCGTTTAAGCCAGTTTTAAAATCATATGAATCATTAATTAATGATATATATTTTGAATGTTCTTCTTTAAAATTCTTATTTCCTGCATTAAGGTAGTAATATGTACCACCTACTAAGAAAAATATTGCTAATATAGGCATTAAAACAGAGATTATTTTTTTCATAAAGGTTTACACTCCTTTCTTTAATGTCTTTAACTATAATTTATTGTATAATGTTAAGAAAAAAAAATCAAGTGATGCAAATGATAAGTAATTAAATTAAATACATATATTAGCTACCTAAATGATGAGTAAACATATTATATAGTGAAAAAAATAGTAGCTATTAATGTTGAATTTTGTGGAAAAATAATCTTATATAATATCTGATAAACATGATGAAGGATGAAAATTTATAAGATAAAATATATAATAATTTCTTGACAATAATAATAGTTTGGTATAATATATTTAAAAGAAACGTGACAAAAAAAGTAAAAAGAATTTTATTTTATGTTTTAATTAAAGAGAATTTAATCCCTAGGCTGAAAGATTAAATATTAATGATTAAAATAAGTAACACTTTTTGTAAAACTTAATAATTTAAAAATAAGGTATCGATATTTCGATATGAATTAGGGTGGCACCACGAATTTAGTTATCGTCCCATATAGTATAAGCTATATGGGGCGATTTTAATTTATATTGAAGTAAGATTTGTAGATAAATAATTGAAAGGAGAATGAAATGGTAATTAGTATGCCGAGAGGAACTCAAGATATACTACCTGAAGAAAGTATTAAATGGCAGTATATTGAAGGAAAACTAAGAGAAATTAGCAAGAACTTTTGCTATGAAGAAATTAGAACACCAATGTTTGAATCAACAGAATTATTCAGTAGAGGTGTTGGAGATACTACTGACATAGTTCAAAAAGAGATGTATACTTTCCAAGATAAAGGAAATAGATCTTTAACGCTAAGACCTGAGGGAACAGCTGGAACAGTTCGTTCATATATAGAAAATAAATTATTTGCAAAAACAATTCAACCACAAAAACTATACTATGTTGGTCCGATGTTTAGATATGAAAGAAAACAAAAAGGACGTTATCGTCAATTCGTTCAATATGGAGTTGAGGTTATTGGGGAAGAAAGTCCAAAGATCGATGCAGAAGTAATAAGCTTAGCGTATAATATTTACAGAATGTTTGGTATAGAAAATATCAAAGTGAGTATTAACTCTTTAGGTAATCCTGAAGAAAGACAAGCTTATAATGAAGCGTTAGTAAAACATTTTGAGCCTAGAATAAATGAGTTTTGCGAAGATTGTAATAATAGACTTTACAAAAACCCTATGAGAATTTTAGATTGTAAAGTTGATGCGGGACATGAACTTATTAAATCAGCACCAAAATTATTAGATTACTTAGGTGAAGAGTCTAAGCAATATTTTGCGGAAGTTCTAAAACACTTAGACGCATTAGGTGTAAAATATGAAATCGATCATAATTTAGTTCGTGGATTAGATTACTATACTCATACTGCATTTGAGATTATGATAGATAATCCTGAAGTAGAATTAAAAACTCTATGTGGTGGTGGTCGTTATAATGGTTTAATTAAATTGTTAGATGGACCGGAAGATAAAAAAGGTATTGGTTTTGCTCTAAGTATTGAGAGATTATTATTAGCTCTAGAAAGTGAAAATATAGAATTACCTATAGATGATACAATCGATATTTTTGTAGTTGCTATGGGTGAAGAAGCTTCAAATGCTGGAGTAAAACTTACTAATGATTTAAGATTAGCTGGGTATAGCGTACAAAATGATTATTTTGATAAAAAAATGAAAGCTCAAATGAAAATTGCCGATAGATATAATGCAAAATATTCTATAATAATTGGACAAAGTGAACTTGAAAATGGAACACTTGTCGTAAAAGATATGAAATCATTTGAACAAGAAACAATTAACTTAGACAACATTGTTGATTATTTACAAGAGAAATTGAGAGGAGAAAAATAATGAGCGCATACGGAAGAACGGAATACGCTGGTCGTATAGACGAAAAATATGTAGGAAAAAAAGTAACATTAAAAGGTTGGGTTAGTAAACGTCGTGACCTTGGTAATTTAATCTTTATTGATGTAAGAGATAGAATGGGTGTAGTTCAATGTGTATTCTCAGGAGAAAAAAATGCAGAATTACATGAACTAGCAGGAACTTTAAGAAACGAATTCGTAGTTTCTATCGAAGGTGAAGTAGTATTAAGAAATGAATCTACTGTGAACGAGAAAATTGCATCAGGTAAAGTGGAAGTTATCGCTGATAAATTAGAAATTTTATCAAAAGCAAAAACATTACCATTTGTATTAGACGATGCAAGTTTATCAAGTGAAGAGCTACGTCTAAAATATCGTTACCTTGACTTAAGAAGAACAGAACTTGCAGAAGTGTTACACTTACGTTCAAAAATTACTAAAGCAACTAGAGATTATTTAGACAACAACATGTTTGTTGATGTTGAAACACCAATTTTAACTAAGTCTACTCCAGAAGGAGCACGTGACTATTTAGTACCAAGTAGGGTTCACCCAGGTGAATTCTATGCATTACCGCAATCACCACAATTATTTAAACAATTATTAATGGTTGCTGGATTTGACAGATACTATCAAGTAGCTCGTTGTTTCCGTGACGAAGACTTACGTGCCGACAGACAACCAGACTTTACACAAATCGATATGGAAATGAGCTTTATGTCACAAGAAGAAATTCTTACTATGATAGAAGGTTTAATTGCTCATGTAATGAAAGAAGTTAAAGGTATCGATGTAGTATTACCATTCCCACGTCTTGACTATGAAGAAGCAATGGAAAGGTTCGGTAGTGATAAACCAGATACTCGTTTCGGAATGGAATTAAAAGATGTTAGTGATCTTGTGAAGAACTTAGACTTCAAAGTATTCTCAAATGCAGTAGAACAAGGTGGAGCAGTAAAATGTATCGTAGCTAAAGGATGTGCAGAGCAATATTCTCGTAAAGATATTGACGCTTTAGGTAAATATGTTGCAAACTATGGAGCTAAAGGATTAGCATGGGTTAAAGTAACAGAAGAAGGATTAAATGGAGCAATTGCTAAATTCTTTACTGATGAAGTAGCTCAAGAATTAGTAGCTCGTGTAGATGCAGAAGTTGGAGATATAATATTATTTGCTGCAGACAGTAAGAAAGTATGTTACGCATCATTAGGTGCATTGCGTCAAAAGTTAGCTGCTGATTTAGACTTAATCGATAAAGATAAATACAATTATCTATGGGTAGTAAACTGGCCATTATTAGAATATGATGAAGAGAAAGGTCGTTACAGTGCAGCCCACCACCCATTTACAATGCCAAAAGTAGAAGATGTTGAACTATTAGAGACAGCACCAGAAAAAGCATATGCACAAGCTTATGATATAGTACTTAATGGATATGAGTTAGGTGGAGGAAGTATCCGTATTTATGATAAAGAAGTACAATCTTCAATGTTCAAAGCACTAGGATTCACTCAAGAACAAGCTCAAGAACAATTCGGATTCTTATTAGATGCATTTGAATATGGAGTGCCACCACACGGAGGATGTGCATTAGGATTAGATAGATTCGTTATGTTATTAGCTGGACGCGATAACTTACGTGATACAATTGCGTTCCCTAAAACTGCGAATGCAGCAGATCCAATGACTCAAGCTCCATCACCAGTAGATCTAGAGCAGTTATTAGAATTAAATATTTCATTACTAAGAAAATAAATCAAATAGTAATATAATGCATATCTGAGGAAGAGTTAATCTTTTCCTCAGATTTTTTTAAAATTTGTATTGACATAAAGTAAAACAGATGATAGAATAGTAAAAGTCTTCTCAAGAAGAAGACGAACAATCAAACATTTCGATATATTAAATGTTAAGAAATTATAAAAAAGCTCTTGACAAAATATAAAAGAAATGATAAACTTATAAAAGTCTTAAAGAAAGACAAACACAATTATTTCAACGAAGTAAACGGTTAAAAAGTTTTAAAAAATATAAAAAAACTTCTTGACAAATATTCGATGAAATGATAGAATAATAAAAGTCTTCTGAAGAAGACGAAAAAACATTTTTAAAAAAAATTTTTAAAAAAAGCTTGACAAAGAAATTTAAAAATGTTAAAATATAAAAGTTGTTAATCGCGAC
>NZ_JAPWCC010000034.1:0-18331 GCF_041433735.1 Gemella sp. 20925_1_85
ATGTTATTTGCTAGAAAAGGCTAAATAATACTAGTTTAATACGTTTTGTGATATAATATAATAATATATTAAAAAAGGAGCATATTATGAAACCATTTAGCAGAAAAATAGAAAAAATCTTAGCGTGGATCGCGAATGTTATTATGATACTTGTTACAGGATTGCTATCTCTTGGAGCATTTTCTAGTCAGTTAGCAACAGCATTTAAACAACAAGAATTTGAACCGATTCTTTATAACTTATTACAAGATCCTGGAGTAGCATCATTGTTAAAAAGCACTGATTTAGACATCGTATCATTACTTGTATTATTGGTGAAAATTTATGCAGTAGTTGCGATTGTAGCTTTAGTATTAGCGCTAATTGCGTCAGTTACTATGAAAGCGAGAATCGTATCAGGAATCTTATTCCTACTTTCAGCGATAGTTATCGGAGTAATGACAGTTGGGATACTGCTTCCTGTATACCTACTATACTTCATAGTTGCAATTATGCTATTCGTAAGAAGACCGCCTAAAAATAATGATAACTCAGATTTTACACAAACAACTTCTGAAAAAACAGAAATCGACAGATTAGAGTACATGTAAGAAAGTGCTACTAATTAGTAAAAGTATTTGAGAAATTTATAAACTATTTTATCGATTGAGCATTATCGAAGATTAAAATCATCTTCAGCTCAGTATTGATAAAATAGTTTTTTTGTTTTTTGTAGTAGCTTCACATAAGGTTAAAATCATCTTCAGGTCGACATTGATAAAATAGTTTTTTGTTTTTGTAATAGCTGCATATGTTGCTAAATAAGTGATTTCCAAAATCCCTTTTACTTAGAAAATTAAATTTAATATTGAGTTTATCTAAATATAAAAAATAATTTTTCATAGCTATATTTTACTGACAAATTGTAATAATAGAATTAGTCTTAAAAAAGCGTAAAAATCTATTGTATTAATGGATTTAAAATAGATAAATCTTTGATAAATAGTAGTTTTTATAGTATAATTATTAGGATGAAGTATTTTTATATAGGTTCGTAATATGATTGAAATAATTGTAAATTCTAGGAGTAAAAAAAGTCTTATTGAACTTGAAAAAATAGAGCGAGTTTTAAACGAAAAGAAGTTGCCCTACAGAGTGTTAAAAACCTCTAAAAACAAGAATGCACGTGACCTTATGAACGAGATTCACGGGGGTGAGTTGATAGTGATCGGAGGCGATGGAACTATTAACGAAGTGATAAATAATTATCACGGTAAAGAAATTATCTATCTTGCATACGGTTCGGGTAATGATCTTGCGCGGTCTATAAAGTTCAAAAAAGATGTTGAAATAAGTCGATTATTAGAATCGAAAAGGTTTATTGAATATGATGTAGGTGTTGTTAACGATAGAAAATTCTGTTCGGGATTTGATATCGGTTTTAATGCTGACATCATAAAAAGGGCCAATGGCTCGAAGTTAAAGAAATATTTAGGCAAGTATATCTATCTTCTTCAAGGAGTAATAGGTATTTTAATGCTGAAAAAATATAAAGCGAAAATTTCGTGGGATAGTGGAGAAATCACGACCGACAAGCTGTATCTGCTTAATGCGATGATTCAACCTTATGAGGGTGGCGGGATAAAATTCGCCCCGAATGCGACAGGTCAAGATGGAAAACTTCACATAATGATCTTGGAAAATATGTCTTTAATAACCTTTATTTATAATTATTTATGCCTACTTTTAAAACAACACAACAGGTTAAAGAAGGTACGATGCATAAAAACAAATAAAATAACAATAAAAACAAACCAAGAATACTTCCAAATTGATGGAGAATTAGTAAACAGCGAAGAAACTTTGAAACTTAGCTGTATTAGTAAATTTTATAAATTAAAAAGGATGGAAAAAAATGAGTAGATATTCAAGTAGCCGAAATTCTAGATCTGAATCGGGTATAGGAGCTTTTGAAATCGTCAATGGAATATTGACCGTTTTATTAATTATACTCGGAGGTCTAGTCAGCTGGACGATGTTGAAGTACGGCTTCCTAAATTTTAGAGGTATCAACTACGGAATAATTGGAGTAATAGTTTTAGCGATAATACTGGCGATATTCCTTGTAATTAAGAAAAAAGCGAGAATATTCAATGCGATAATGTTGATCGTTATGAATATTGCCTTGGTATTTTCTTACATGCAGTTTAGAACAGCTATCGGCTTATTCGATAACTTAAACAGTAACGCAGCGGTAAGTGAGTACACTATGAGCGTTGTTGTGATGAAAAATGATGCAGCTGAAAAACTTGCAGACCTAAAAGACGATACAGTTGCGGCGCCAGTATCTGCAGATGGTGAAAACATTAATAAGCTGATGAAAGAGATTCGCGATAAAGAAAAACAAAGTTTAAATCTTACAGAATCCAAAAATTATGTCTCAGCTTATGAGGAATTAGCTGCAGGAACTAGCAGAGCGATGATTCTTAACAGTTCATTCGAAGACTTAATCACAAGTCAACACCAAGACTTTAGTGATAAAACAAAAGTAATATATTCATACAAAATAACAAAATCAGTAAATGCTAAAGCAAAACAAAATGCAGGTGATACATTCAACGTCTACATAAGTGGTATCGATACATATGGACCGGTATCTAGTGTCAGTCGTTCAGATGTTAATATTATTATGACAGTGAACAAAAAAACTGGAAAAATCTTATTGACGACAACACCACGTGACTCTTATGTGAAAATTGCTGATGGTGGAAATAACCAATATGATAAGCTTACACACGCAGGTCTGTACGGAGTAGATTCTTCAATCCACACGCTAGAAAATCTATATGGTATTAAAATAGATTACTACGCTAGACTTAACTTCACATCATTCCTAAAACTAATCGATACAGTAGGTGGAGTTGATGTGTATAATGATCAGGCGTTCACATCACGTCATGGTAGATTTGAATTTCCACAAGGGATGGTTCATTTAGACGCTGAGAAAGCTCTTGGATTTGTTCGTGAAAGATACGGTCTTGCTGGTGGCGATAATGATCGTGGTAAAAACCAAGAAAAAGTTATCGCTGCGATAATTAAAAAACTAACTTCAAAACAAGGTTTGGCAAATTACCAAAGTGTTATTAAAGAACTAAGTGAATCAATTCAGACAAATATGCCGATAGAGACAGCTATGGGACTTGCGAATGAGCAACTTAGCGCAGGTAAAGATTATAATATAGCGTCACAAGCATTAACAGGAACAGGAACTATGGGGTTACCTTCATACGCAATGCCTGGTGCTAGACTATACATGACACAAATCAGTGAACAAAGTTTAACAGAAGTTACAGAAAATATTAAAGAAGTATTGGAAGGTAAGTAGATGAGAGACGGAATTAGAATGATAGACATACATTCCCATGTAGTCTTCGGAGTAGATGATGGTGCAAAAACTGAAAAAGACACTCGAGATTTACTAGAAGAAAGTTATAGACAAGGTGTTAGAACGATTATCGCAACACCTCACAGAAGACGCGGGATGTTCGAAACAGACATAGAAATAATTAAAGAAAACTTCAAACGAGTAGAAGAAATCGCCGCTGAAGTAGCTGAAGACCTAAGAGTTTACTTAGGTAGCGAAGTCTATTACAAAGAAGGAGAAATCGAAAAAATCGAAAGTGGAGTATATCCAAGATTAGCGGAAACGGACTATGTACTTGTAGAATTTCCTTATGAAATGCGTTATAAAGAAATCCACAGAGCACTGAATAAAGTTATATTACTTGGGCTGACTCCAGTAGTAGCGCATGTTGAAAGATATAACGATGTAGATGAAAAAGGTGTTCAGGAGCTAATTAACATGGGTGCATACATCCAGGTTAATGCAGCAAGTGTACTAAAACCGAAACTTATTGGTGATAAACACAAACACTACAAAAAACGTGCTAAAAAATACTTAGACGCGGAGTTAGTTCACTTCATCGCGAGTGATATGCACAATATGGATTCTCGTAGAACGTATATGAAAGAAGCATATGACATTATCGAGAAAAAATACGGGCCTACAATCGCCTATGAATTATTCGAAAAAAATCAAGAAAAACTATTAATGAATAAAATAATATAAAGAGAGGATAAATAATTATAATGGATAATCAAGAAAAAGATTTAATACAGTTAGATATTATGCTACTGTTAAGAAGAATTTGGGAGAAGAAGGTATTAATAGTATTAGTAACATTACTATTCACTGCAGCATCACTTGCTTATAGTATTTTCCTAGTTACACCGCAATATTCATCTACTACGAAAGTATACGTAGTTAACCAAAAGAAAGATGATAAAGCAATCACAACACAAGACGTTCAATTAGGTTCACTATTAGTAAAAGACTATAAAGAAATTATTCTTTCTAATAAGGTTATGGAAGATTCAGCAGAAAAAAGTGGAACAGGAATCACTGCAAAAGAACTAGCAAAAAAAGTTAGTGTAGATGCACCAAAAGATACACGTATTATCTCAATCACTGTTCAAGATAAAGATCCACAAGTTGCGAGTGACTTAGCGAACACTGTAAAAGAGGTATCAGGAGATCAAATCAAAGAAGTAACAAAAATTGATGATGTAACAACATTAGAAGAAGCAAAAGCAGCTACTTCTCCAAGTTCTCCAAACATTCCTAGAAATGGAATCTTAGCGACAGCATTAGGATTCATCTTAGCTGTAGCGGGAGTAGTATTATTCGAGTTACTAGATGATAGAGTTAAGAGAGCGGAAGATATTGAAGAAACAATGGGGCTTGTGCTTTTAGGTGTAGTTCCAGATACAAAAACAGGAAAGAGATAGGATAAGAAAACATGGCACAAATTAATTTACTAACAAACCAAAAAATAGTTGATCCTAAAAATGAAGAGTATTACAACGCCTTACGTACGAATATCCAATTTTTAGGGAAAGATAAAAAAGTAATTGCGATTACATCGACTTCAGAAAATGAAGGAAAGAGTACTGTATCGACTAACCTAGCTATTTCATTAGCGAAACTAGGTCTTAAAACTATTCTAGTCGATGCCGATACACGTAAATCTGTAATGGCAGGTCGTTTCAAATTTAAACACAAAATTAGTGGATTAACTAACTACCTATCTGGAGTTTCTCCAATCGAGGATGTTATTTATGAAACTGACGTAGAGCACCTTAATGTTATTCCAGCTGGTCAAGTACCACCAAACCCAACAGGATTACTACAAAACAAAAACTTCAACATTATGATTGAAGTGTTCAGAGAGTATTATGATTATGTAATTATCGATACACCACCAGTTGGGCAAGTAATCGATGCGGCTATCGTAGCTCCTAAGACTGATGGAGTAGTGCTATTAGTAGAAGCAAATCGCGTTAAGAAGAAAAGTATAGAAAAAGCCAAGGAACAACTAGAAAAAGGTGGAGCAGAATTCCTAGGTGTAATCTTAAACAAAGTTAACTCAAACGAACTTGGTTATGGTGGTTACTACGGTCACTACGGTAGCTATGGAATAAAAGGAAATAAAGATAAAAAATAAATTTTTTAGTTAAGAGGAGAACAAGATGTATTATATTAGAAGAAATAATAAGTTTCTGTTCTTGGTGACTGATTTAATAGCCTTATCTTTAGCTTACATTTTTAGTTTTGATTTCCAAACAGAACCAAAAGATAATCTATATTTCTTTATCGTCTTAAATATTATTGGTATTCTTGTGGCCCTTATGTCAGAAGAATACTGGACAATAACAGAAAGAGGATATCTCAAGGAACTTAAGACGACGTTTATATACGAACTTAAGGTCGTTTCATTATTTACGTTATTTTTAGTAATATTTAAGCGTAAAGACTTCTTTGAGTTAATTAAGAGTATGGAATTGATTATTTATTTAGTTCTAGCATTTGTTTTTATCTATTGTGTAAGAACCATTTCTAAAAGAATAAATAATCGCTATCGTGATGATAGTCGTAATATTATAATACTATCTGATTTTTGTGATTTAGACACAATAGGAGAATTACCTAGTAACTATCAAGTATTAGCATATGCGAATAATTCAGATGAATATATGTATAACGCTAAACCAGTCGTTCACAATATTTCTGAAATTCGAGATTTCTTATCGAAGCACAGAGTTGATGAAATATACGCTAACTTATCATCGCAGACTAGCCTGGTAGAAATCTTTAAGATTTTTGAAGTACTTGGTATTCCGACAAAAATCAATATTACACCGATAATAAAAGAAGTCGGAGCAAATACAGCTGTTACCTTCCAAGGTGATAATATTTATCTAACATCAGCGATAAAAATTGCAACATTGCGTCAGGTGATTCTGAAGAGGGTTATGGATATAGCCGTCTCAATAGTAGGAATATTATTAACGATTATTGTAGGTATAATTATACTTCCAATAGTGAAAATACAAGCTCCGGGGCCACTTATTTTCACCCAAACGAGAATAGGGCAAAATGGTAAGAAGTTCAAAATATACAAATTTAGAAGTATGTATATGGATGCAGAGGAAAGGAAAGCAAAACTTTTAAGTCAAAATGAGTTAGAAACAACATTGATGTTTAAAATGGATAATGATCCTAGAGTTTTCCCATTTGGACAGAAGTTAAGAGATTGGTCATTGGATGAACTTCCACAATTTATCAACGTACTTAAAGGAGATATGAGTGTAGTAGGGACACGACCTCCGACAGTTGATGAATATACGCAATATGACCTTCATCATTTCAAACGTATGCAGGTAAAACCAGGTATTACTGGAATGTGGCAGGTTAGTGGAAGAAGTAACATTCTTGATTTTGAAGAAGTAGTTAAACTAGATATGAACTATATCGAAAATTGGTCGCTAAGACTGGATATAAAAATTATATTTAAAACCATAATGGTTGTCCTAAAAAGAGAAGGAAGTAAATAAAAACGGGAAAAGTAAAAAAATAGAGAGTGGTCATATAAGTATATACAACCATTTTTTGTTGAAAATAAAAAAGACTGTGTTTCGTCGCCAAACTAAAACACAGACTAATATAAGTGAATATGGATATATTAACATAAAATTTGATAAAATGGAAGAGAAAAGAATCATGGATATAAAAAATAAAGTTAGATTAGTACAAGAGAAAGAAATTGAATTATTAAAGATATTTTCTGAGATATGCGAACAACACAATTTAACATACTATGCACTAGGAGGCACATTATTAGGTGCAATTAGACATGGTGGTTTTATTCCTTGGGATGATGACATGGATTTAGGAATGCCTAGAGAAGACTATGATAAATTTATAGAAATATCGGGAAATGTATTACCTAAACATGTCTTACTAAAACAACATACAGATAATTTAGGAAATACTTCAATTCGCGATACATCAACTGTTATAACTTTCGGTACTACTGATTGTAATCCTTTCTTAGATATCTTCCCACTAGATGGATTTCCAGAAAAAGGGCTAGCTAAGTGGACACATGAAAAACACATTTTATTTTATCGAATGTTATCAAAACTATCTGTTGTTCAAGAAATTTCTGATAGAGATAGGGGAACATTCGAGAATGCATTGGTAAAAGTCGCTAGAGTAACAAAAATCGATAAAATTTTAAACACAGAAAAGATTAATAAGAAATTACATAAAGTAATAAGAAAATATGATTTTTATAGCAGTCCTAGAGGTGGAAATGTACTTGGAACATATCGTGATAGAGAAATTGTTCCAATAGAAGTATTTGGAAAACCTAAAAAAATGGAATTTGAAGGTATGCAATTAAGCGTCCATAGTGAACCTGAAAAATACTTAGAAAATATTTATGGGGATTTTATGAGATTGCCGAAAGAAGAGGATAGAGTAGGTCACTTCGAAGCGGCTTATGGGAAATAGGAGGTTAAAATGAGCAAAGTAAATATTATGGGGATAGATATTGATTCTTTAACAAATCAAGAAACAATAGAAAGAGTAGAAGAATTTATTATTAATAAAAAACCATTACATTTAATGGGGGTTAATGCAGATAAATTAAATCTATGTAAAACAGATAAAAAATTAGAGGAGATTGTAAAAAAATCAGAAATAATAAATGCGGATGGGGCATCTGTTATTTTAGCATCTAAATATTTAGGTAAACCTCTACCTGAAAGAGTAGCTGGAATAGATTTAATGCAAGATCTTCTGAAATTATCATGTGAGAAAGGGTATAGTGCATATTTCTTTGGAGCTAAACAAGAAGTTGTTGATAAAATGTTAGAAAACTTCAAAGAAACATATCCTAACTTAAATATCGTTGGTGCAAGAAATGGATATTTCTCAGACGAAGAGTTAAAGGATATAGAAGCAGATATAGCAGAAAAAAATCCAGATATAGTATATATTGGAATAACATCACCTAAGAAAGAATACATTGTTCAAGAGTTCTTAGATAATGGCTTAAACAGTGTATTTATGGGTGTCGGTGGAAGTTTTGATGTTCTTTCAGGAACTATTCCAAGAGCTCCAAAGTGGATGCAAAAGGCTAATTTAGAATGGTTATTTAGAGTAGCGAATGAACCAAGAAGATTATTTAAAAGATATTTTGTTGGGAATGTAACATTTATAAAAGAGATAGTAAAAGAAAAGAGAAGTCAAAATGGCTAATATACTTCATATTTCACGTACAATGGACATAGGAGGAGCTGAAAAAATTGTATATCAATTGGCTACTGATTTAAAAGCAGAATTTGATAATGTTCATGTAGCTTCTACAGGTGGACTGTGGGAAGAAGAGTTAAATAAGAATGGAATTAAGCATCATAAAATATTAGATGTAGAATCGAAATCACCTAAAACACTTGCGACAAACTTTAATACACTGCGCAAAATTATCAAAGAAAATAAAATTGATATTATCCATACACATCATAGAATGGCAGCATTTTATGCTAGATTATTAATGTATATATTTCCTAAAGTAAAGCATATTTATACAGCACATAATATTTTTGATAATAAAATAAAAATGTATAAATATTCTTTAAAAGGTGCGAAAGTAATTGCTGTAGGCGAAGGTGTTAGTAATCATTTAAAAAAAGATTTATCTGTAGATAGTTCAATAATTTATAATGCTATTCCTGAAAATACTAATAGAACTACAGTTAGAGAAATAGTAGATCATACTAAAATTAAAATAGGATTTATAGGAAGATTGTCTGAACAAAAAGGATTGGCTTATCTTATAGATGCAATAAAATTAATTGAAAAAGAAAATATTCATCTTTTTATCGCTGGAGATGGGGATTTGAAAGAAAGATTATTAGTGCAGGTTCGAGCTTTGGGACTAGATGATAAAATTACGTTTTTAGGATATAGAGAAGATACTACAGCAATAATTAATAGTTGTGATTTTATGGTTATGCCATCCTTGTATGAGGGACTACCATTAACATTAATTGAGTATTTTCAAAATAGTAAAACTGTCGTAGGTACAACAATTCCAGGTATACAAGAAGTGGTCGTTCACGAAGTTAGTGGATTATTAGTGAAACCAGGTGATGCACTTAGTCTATCGAAGGAAATACAGCGACTAAGTACAGATGTTGACTTAAGAAGTAAATTAGAAGAACAAACACACAAAATATATGGAGAAAAATTTAGTTATAATAATTTTATATCTAAATATTTAAAAACATATCTAGAAAAATAAATTTTATTGAGTTGAGTTTATTATTTTAATATAAAAAAAGAATAAGGAGATATTCCGATGAAAAAAGTAATGTTGGTTTTTGGAACAAGACCAGAAGCTATAAAAATGTGTCCATTAGTGAATGAATTAAAAAGAAATGGGAGTTTTGATGTAAAAGTGTGTGTTACTGGACAACACCGAGAAATGTTAAATCAAGTATTGGATGTTTTCAAAGTTGAACCAGATTATAATTTAGATATAATGAGAGATAATCAAACTTTATTCACTATTACGACATCAATATTAGACAAAATTAAACCAGTATTAGAAGATGAGAAACCAGATGTAGTTCTAGTACATGGAGATACAACAACTACATTCGCTACGGCATTAGCTGCATTTTATCTTGGTATAAAAGTAGGGCATGTTGAGGCTGGATTAAGAACTTATAATATTTATAGTCCATTCCCAGAAGAATTCAATCGTCAAGCAGTATCTATTGTATCTAACTTCAACTTTGCACCAACGGAAAAAGCAAAAGAGAATCTTTTAGTAGAGAAGAGAGATGAAGATACAATTTACGTTACAGGTAACACAGGTATAGATGCATTAAAAACTACGATTAATCCAGAATATAAACATGAATTATTTGACTGGATAGGTGATGATCGTCTAATTATGTTAACAGCTCACAGACGTGAAAATCTTGGAGAACCTATGGAAAATATGTTTAAAGCTATTAAACGTGTACTACAAGAAAATAGTAATGTAAAAGTAATTTATCCTATTCATAAAAACCCTAAAGTAAGAGAAGTTGCTAATAGAATATTTGGTGAAGAAGATAGAGTTAAATTAATTGAACCATTAGAAGTTATAGACTTTCATAATTTCCTTAATAAGAGTTATTTAATTTTAACTGATTCTGGAGGAATTCAAGAAGAAGCACCATCATTAGGAAAACCAGTACTTGTGTTAAGAGATACTACTGAAAGACCAGAAGGTGTTGCTGCTGGAACATTAAAACTGGTAGGAACGAAAGAAGAAGATATCTACAATAACTTTAAATTATTATTAGAAGACAATGAAGAATATAAAAAAATGAGTCAAGCAAGTAATCCTTATGGAGATGGTAGAGCCAGCGAAAGAATTGCTGAAGTATTATTAAAGGAGATATAGATTGTGGATAAAGTAGCGATTATTATTCCAGTTTATAATGCTGAGGAGTTTTTAAAATATAGTGTAGAAAGTGTACTTAATCAAACATATAGTAATTTAGAAATTATCTTAGTAAACGATGGATCTAAGGATAATTCAGGATTATTATGTGATGGATATGCTGAAAAAGATAGTCGAGTAAAAGTTATCCATATAGATAACGGAGGACAAGGTAGAGCTAGAAATATAGGTATTCAAAACTCTAATGCGGATTGGATAGTATTTCTAGATTCTGATGATTACTATGATGAAAATGCAATTAAATATCTAATTAATACTAGGGATAAATATGGTAGTGAGTTAGTTATTACACCACTGAATGTTGTATACAAATATGAAATAGCAAGTAAGCAAAGTGTAAAAGAAGAAATATTGAATTATTCTCTAGAGGAATTAGTAGAAAGGCTTTATTATGGGAATACAGTTGGAGCTACTCCATGTGGAAAATTATATAAAAAATCAGTACTATTAAATAATCTATTTCCAGAGGGAATGATATATGAGGATTTATTTATAGCGTATAAACATATTGTAGAGTCTAATAATATAGTAGCTACCAACATTTCAGTATATAATTATTATCAACGAAAAGGAAGTACAACTAAAGGCATAATGTATAGTGCTAGATTGGAAGATTTTTATAAAGCAATAGAGCAAAATAGATTATATATAGCAAAAGATTATCCATTTAATAAAAAAATAAGAGATGCATTAAAAGTTAGGGAATTAATGGGAGGATTTCAGATAATTGATGCAATGATAAATTCTAATTTAAATCATGAACTTCTTCAAAAGAGTAAGGAATATAGAGAATATTTATTAGAAATATTAAAAAATAAGAATATTTCTAAAAATAGAAAGATAAAGTATGTGGCATTTTGTATACATCCAGGTGTATATAAATATATAAAAAAAATGAAAGAGAGATAATTTACAATATGTTATTAAGTATAGTAATACCTGCATATAATATAAGAGATTATATACATAGAAATATTGAATCATTTCAAAAAGTAGACGATAAATTTAAAGATAAATTTGAACTTTTGGTAGTTAATGATGGAAGTAAAGATGATACTGTAGAGGTGCTAGAACAACTATTAAGAGAAGAAAATAGATTAAATATAAGAATAATTTCTAAGGAAAATGGTGGCCATGGATCAGCAGTCAATAGAGGTATAGATGAAGCCGTAGGTAAATATCTAAAAATAATAGATGGAGATGACTGGATTAATGTTCGTGATTTTGAAGAATATATAAGGAGATTAGAGAAAACATCAGTAGATATGATAGTAACTGACTATTCTGAACAACATGTATACAAGAAATTTGTAAAAAGAATCTCTGTCGTAGATCAAGAAGATTATTATAGCTCTAATACATTATCTAGTATCTTTCCAATGCATAGTTTAACGTATAAAACAGAAATATTCAAAGATAATAATATAAAATTAACAGAAAAAATATTTTATGTTGATACTCAATATACTGTCTTTCCATTAAAATTTGTAAAAACATGGGTATATTGGAATTTAGATTTGTATCAATATTTTTTAGGAAGACCTGATCAAAGTATGGCAATAGAAAATAGATTAAAACATATAGAAGACCATCGAATTGTAACTGAAAGTATTTTAGAATTTTATAAGGAATTGAATGATGGAAATCTCAAGAAAGTAACATATGAATTTGTATTAAGATTAATTAATGCAAGATTTATTTTTTCATTCCTATCTAAAGATAGAAATAAACTTTTAAGAGAAACAGTTAGGTATATAGATAAATATGAAATCGACTATAAATTCAAAAAAAATCAACGAATTAGTTATTTATTATATATAAATGAAAGATTAAATAGGAAATTATCTTTTGTCGTTTTTCCAATAGCTAATGCTAAAATTAAGAAGTTGGTTGAACAAGGGATATAGATTTAAGACAATTCTAAAGTGATTTTTTGATATTAAGGTGAAAGATTATAGAAAGTGAATACAGAGGTATTAAATGATAATAAAAAATAAAGCAAGAAATTTATTGATAAGTATTTCTTTTTTCATTATAGTTTTTCTTAATTTTATTGCACAAACAGTATTTGTTGAAAAATATTATTGGTTAAATGTAGTGAAAAATTATGGATTAATTAGTATCTCGGTGTTGTTATTGATAATATTTATTTTATCAAAACATACTAGGAAAAGTTTAATTTCATCATTATTAATTATCTTATTAGCAATAGTAGTTTCCTATTATTCAGCAAATCCCTATGCTATTATGCCCTGGATTTTAATGGTAGTAAATGTTGATGCTACTAATTATAAACATTTAATTAAACTGTGGGTCATTGAAATAGGAATATTAATGTTATTTGTAGCAGTTAGCTACAGCTTAGGCTGGTTAGATGAGAGTAGAAAAATTTTAGTAAGAAGTGATGGAGCTACTAGATATTCTTTGGGCTATGTGTATACAACTTTTAGTGCCAACTATTTTTTCCATTTTACAATATTTTATATTTATATAAGAACAATGGCTATTAGATATAGTGAGTTATTAGTGTTGTTGATTATAAATTATTATGTATATGATTTGACTGATACAAAAGCAGCTTTTGTTATATCTGGACTGTCAATATTATTAGTAGTAATATTAAAAATATACAATATAAGGGTTACTGAAAATGTATATAGAGTAGTTAATAAGTATGTATTGATAGTTTGTACGTTTATTCCTATAATATTAACTTATTTATATGGAATGGGATATGGAGTTTTAGATGAACTTAATAGAATATTAACATCTAGACTTCAATTAGGTTGGAATGCTATTAACATTTATAATATAAACTTGTTTGGACAAAAAATAGAATGGGTTAATGAAACGCAATATTTATCAGAAATACAATATTTATATGTAGATTCGTCATTTTTAAATATATTATTAAACTACGGAATAGTATTGTTATTCTTAATATTATTAAGTTTTTATTTATTAGGAAAACTTAATCTTACAAAAAACCTGAGTTATTTAATAGCTATAAGTATGATAGGAATTCATTCAATGTTTGATCCGCAATTTTTATTGATAATGTATAATCCTTTAATAATAATGCCAGGAATTTTATTAAGAAGAAACATATTAAGTAATTAATGTGGTAAATTATGGATTATAGTAATGGTAATCCAATAATAAAAATAATAATAAGTAGGAAGACTAGAATATGTTGAAGAAAATATATAATAGATTTAGAAAATCAATAGAGCATTTTAGGGGCGAGAAACCTAATATAATTAAGTGGGCAAATTTTTTAGCTGAGATTACTAAAGCTTCAAAAATAAAAAGATTGAAAAATTCAATTATAAAAAAGCATATAAAGTCTAATGTGAATATTGACTTTATAAAATCAAATATTAAAAAGGAAATATTATCTGATTCAAATGGAACAGAATTTTCAAAAGTGATATGGACAATGTGGTGGCAAGGAGAGGAAAAAGCACCTAATATTGTAAAAAGTACATTATATTATATGAGAAAATTTGCAAAAAAACATGGTTATAGAGTGATTGTAGTAGATAGCGCGAATATAGAGGAGTATGTGACTATACCTGATACTATCTATAGAAAGTTAGAAACAAAAAAAATAAACCTTGCAAATTTTTCTGATTTAGTTCGTTTTATGTTGATTGATCAACATGGTGGAATATGGTTAGATTCAACAATGTATGTGGATGGAGAATTCCCTATCAGTGTATTAGAAAGGAAATTTTCATCAATTAATCATCCAGATGGATTAGATATATCTATGGATGATAATATAACTAATAAAAGATGGGTTTCATTTTGTTTGAGTGGAACTAAAGGGAATATTGTAGCAAAGAGCATGAAATATTTTATGATTGATCAGATCGAAAATAATGAAGTACTTCCAGATTATTTCATGGTTGATTTTGGCTTAGATTATTTATATGATGAATTTGAAGAGATAAGAGATATTTTAGTAAGTATACCGGAATATTCTAGTCAAAAAGATATATTTTGGTTAGATGTAAATCGTAACAGTATCTTTGATAAGGAAGAATGGGAAAAAGAACTATCAATTAATAAAATTTTCAAGACAACATATAAGATAGAAAATATTTTACCATCTAGCTACTTTGATTATTTAGAAAAGAGAAAGCTATAATTTAATTTTTACTAACATCTTATTTGTAGTACTGTTAAAAATAATAATAATAATTTAGGAAGTGACAATATGAGAAATTTAGGATTAGATTTATTAAAGATATTCTCTTGTATTGGTGTTGTAGCATTACATTCTACTATGCCTGGGTTTACTTTAGAACAATATAATGTCAGTGCATATTTATATTATTTGGGAACATATGCTATACCATTATTTTTTATGGTAAATGGGTATTTTTTATTAAATAAGAAAGAATTAACTTACAGTTATGTCTTTAGCAAGATAGCAGGAATATTAACTGTAGTAAGTGTATGGAATATTTTAATATGGTTGGTTAGAAGGGATTTTAATGTTAATCCATTAAGAAAAATTATAGGTTCATTAGTTCAAAAAGGATATTTTTATCAATTTTGGTTTTTTGGATCGTTAATAATAATATATTTGACGTTGCCAATAATAAAAAAAGAATTTGAGAAAAGTTATTCATACTTTGTTATTTTGTTAATATTAATAGTTATAGGTATAGTTATTGAAATTATAAATACTTTTATTATTCATAAACCTATACAACAATATGTTCCTCAAACTTTTAGACTTTGGACATGGTTTTTCTATTATATTTTAGGTGGATATTTAGGAAAAATAAATATCCATGAAGTAAAATTAACTAAATTAAGTAAATTAATTTTTAGTTTATTATTTATAATTTCACCTATCTTATTATTTTATTTGGCAAAAAATGTTTATCATAGTATACTTGCAGAGTACTTTTATGATTCAATAATCGTAAAGTTAGTTAGTGTGGTAATATTTATAATGTTCGTAAGGATAGAAGAAAATATTACTTTGAAAAATAATGGTTTGATAATTATGTTATCATCATTAACAATGGGAGTATATATTGTACATACATTTATATTAGCTCAAGTAATGAAATATATAGATATTAGTGTAGGGTACAATACAATTATTATATTAATTATAACGTTATGTATTAGTTTTTTCATTTCAAGAATTATTTGGAGTCTAAAATATTTTAGAATAATTCTCAAAATCTAGTTATCTTGAATGAAATAAAGACGATTATATATGATGTGGTTAGAATAAAAACTATTAATAAGAAGAAATATAATATGTATAGTATTTCTATATTTAATTTAATGTTTTTTTTATTAAGAAATTAAGTGTTAAAAGGAGAGTGAAAATGAAAGTATATAAAAAAAAAGTATTTGACTATGAATCGGTTATAAATTTATGTTTTAGAATAACAATTATTTTAGATATAATTTATTTATTGTTAAATATATATATATATTTAAAAGAAGATTTTTATGTGATGGGTTGGTACGGTGTGGTATGGTTTTTAACATCAGTAGTTTATTATGTAAATAGATGTTCTATGGATTATAAGGAGAAAATATTAAAAAAAATTAGCAGTTCTATACTTAAGGAAAGAGAATCATTTAAAAATAATACTGATATAAAAAAAAGTAAATATTTCATATTGAGTATTATATATATGATTAAATACTTTTCTATAACACCTTTAATATCTTTATACATTTTCCTAATTAATAAGTTTTTACATGATAAGGTAGGAAATCTTATAGTATTGTTAGAATGGATACCGTCTGTTTTTTTTATTACTATTACTATTGTATTATTGTTAGAATTAGTTCATTTATTAGAACAAAAAATAATTGCAAAGATAATAGTCATAATAATATTTTTAGTAATTGTTTTTGGATTATTTAGTACAAAAGATGGAATAATTGAGTGGGTATTCCTTGCCCTAGTATTTATGAGTGCAAAAGACATGTTATCTCCAGATATAAAATACTTGAATTTATCAGCTGAGGAAGCTAACTCAGTTAATGAGAAAAATGAAGATAATACAGAGTTGAAAAGACGCATAGTCGATCTAAAGTATTCATTATTATTAATTATACCTAGTTTTTATATTTCTTTAAAATTTTCGGAAATATTAATAAATACCAAGCTATATAAGAAAATAGTGTGTTTCTTACTGCAAAATAGTGAAAATAATTTTCTTCGATTGATTTATGAAGGGGAGGTAAAACTTTTTATAACCTTTTGCATTACATATACTATTCACCAAAAAAGAAGTGCTATATTCAGAATAATAAAACAAATAATTTCTTAAAATTAGGAGGA
Source organism: Gemella sp. 20925_1_85 (assembly GCF_041433735.1). NCBI lineage: Bacteria > Bacillati > Bacillota > Bacilli > Caryophanales > Gemellaceae > Gemella > Gemella sp. 20925_1_85. The sequence continues at coordinate 17,233 of NZ_JAPWCC010000034.1, forward strand.
ACACATGTACGATTATTTAATAGTAGGAGCTGGATTGTCAGGTGCAATCTTTGCTCATGAAGCAACAAAACAAGGAAAAAAAGTAAAAGTAATAGATAAACGTGACCACATCGGTGGAAACATCTATTGTGAGAACGTTGAAGGAATCAACGTTCATAAATACGGTGCACATATCTTCCATACTTCTAACAAAGAAGTTTGGGATTATGTAAATCAGTTTGCTGAGTTTAACAACTACATTAACTCACCAGTAGCAAACTATAAAGGTAAATTATACAATCTGCCTTTCAACATGAATACTTTCTACGGATTATGGGGAACTAAGACTCCTGCAGAAGTAAAAGCGAAAATCGCTGAACAAACAGCTCATCTGCAAGATAGTGAACCTAAGAACCTAGAAGAACAAGCTATCAAACTTATTGGTACTGATGTATACGAAACTTTAATTAAAGGTTATACGGAAAAACAATGGGGACGTAGTGCAACTGAACTGCCACCGTTTATTATTAAACGCCTTCCAGTACGTTTCACATTCGATAACAACTACTTCAATGATAGATACCAAGGTATTCCAATCGGTGGATACAATGTTATTATCGAAAACATGTTAAAAGGTATCGAAGTAGAGTTAAATGTAGACTTCTTCGAAAACCGTGAAGAGTTAGAAGCAAGTGCGAAAAAAGTAGTATTCACAGGAATGATCGATCAATACTTTGATTATAAACACGGAGAATTAGAATACAGAAGCCTACGTTTTGAACACGAAGTACTTGATGAAGAGAACTACCAAGGTAATGCAGTAGTAAACTATACAGAACGTGAAGTTCCTTATACTCGTATTATCGAACACAAACACTTCGAAAAAGGTACTCAAGAAAAAACAGTTATTACACGTGAATATTCAGTAGATTGGAAACGTGGAGACGAACCATACTACCCAATTAACGATGCTAAAAATAATGAAATGTATCAGAAATATTTAGAAGAGGCAAAAGGTAAAGATGTTATCTTCTGTGGTCGTCTTGCAGACTATAAATATTATGATATGCACGTAGTAATCGAAAGAGCTCTTAATGTAGTAAGAGAGGAATTAAATAAA
>NZ_JAPWCC010000035.1:0-17732 GCF_041433735.1 Gemella sp. 20925_1_85
GTTGCCATTTTCCCATCGGCTCCAAGCCAGTAGCTTCCTACCCATGCGTTTCTAACGATTTGACCTTGGTGGTAGAAGTACCATGCTCCGCCACTTTGAACCCAACCTTGTTTTTGTACTACAGCTGGTTTCGGTGTTGCAGGTTTTTGAGCACCTTTCACCCACGCTCCATCTGCTCCTACGTAGTAACGTCCATTATCTACCCATGCGTTAGTTACCATTTTTCCATCTGCACCTAACCAGTAATTTCCTGACCATGCGTTTCTTGCTAATGTTCCATTTTGGTTATAGAAGTACCATGAAGTTCCAGTCTTAACCCATCCTTGAGCCGCTAGAGCATCACTACTAGCTACAGTGTTTACAGCGATTGGTGTTGCCAATACTGTTAATACTCCTAATCCTAATTTTAATCTATTTTTTGTCATAATATTTTCACCTCAAGAAATTTCACTCTTAATTTAAATTTCAATATTCATTTTACAATAATTAATACTTTATTTCAAGAAATTATAGGTTATATTTCTTATGATTTTAAAAATAAAGAAGTCGTCAATTTATAGACAACTTCTTTACTAAATTTCCTATTTATAATATTCTACAATTCCATCAACAATACCATTTGCTAAACGTTCTTGATATTCATTTGTTTTGATTTTATTACGTTCTTCTGGATTATCTATAAATCCTAATTCAACTAGAATTGATGGAATAGAAGTTTCACGAAGAACTGTGAATGAAGCACGCTTAACTCCTCTATCATTTGCACCAGTTTGATACAGTAGATTTTGTTGTACTTTATTAGCTAGTTTTCTACTTCTTTCTAATCTCTCAGCATTGTTGTGATTTTCTTTGTTTATCTTAGGTACCCTATCAGCTTGAGATTGGTAATAGTACGTTTCGATACCACGTGCAACACCGCGTCCACCAGCATTAAAGTGGATACTTAATAACATATCTGCATTAGCTTTATTAGCTTGATCTGCACGATCTACTAAGTCTACATCTTTATCAACATTTCTACTTGTTAACACTGTATATCCTAAAGATGCAAGTTTGCTACTTACTTTATTATATACGCTAAGAGTTAAGTCTTTTTCTCTTACTCCACCACTTATTGCACCTGGGTCGCTTCCACCATGTCCTGGATCTAGGAAAATAGAACGTTTTGTATTTTTATCTTTAAATGCATCTTTCACCCACGCTCCATTAGCGTCAACATAATAACGTCCATTGTCTACCCATGCATTAGTTGCCATCTTGCCATCTGAACCTAACCAGTAGTTTCCTGCCCATTTATTACGAGCAAGTGTTCCATCTTCATTGTAATAGTACCAAACATTGTTTTCTTTTTTCCAACCTTGTTTCTTCTCAACTGGTTTTGACGCTTCTGGCTTCTTAGCATCTTTTACCCATGTTCCGTTTGTACCTACGTAGTAACGTCCGTTATCTACCCATGCATCCGTCGCCATTTTCCCATCAGCTCCAACCCAGTATGTGCTACCAATCCATTTGTTACGAGCTAATATTCCATTTTCGTAGTAATACCAAGTATTTCCTTCTTTCACCCAACCTTGTTTTTTCTCTACAGGTTTTGGCGCTTCTTGTTTCTTAGCGTTTTTATCCCAAACTCCATTTGCTCCTACGTAGTAACGTCCGTTATCTACCCATGAGCTTGTTGCCATTTTTCCATCGGCTCCTACCCAGTACGTACTGCTGATCCATTTATTACGAGCAAGCACTCCATTTTCGAAGTAATACCAAGTACTTCCTTCTTTCACCCAACCTTGTTTTTTCACTTCAGCTGGTTTTGGTGCTACAGGTTTTACTGCTTCTTGTTTTTTAGCATTTTTATCCCAAACTCCGTTAGCTCCAACATAGTAACGTCCGTTATCTACCCATGAGCTTGTTGCCATTTTTCCATCGGCTCCAAGCCAGTAGCTTCCTACCCATGCATTTCTAACGATTTGACCTTGGTGGTAGAAGTACCATGCTCCTCCACTTTGAACCCAACCTTGTTTTTGTGCTACAGCTGATTTTGGCTCTGCTGGTTTTTGAGCACCTTTTACCCATGCTCCATTTGCATCAACGTAATAACGCCCATTATCTACCCAAGCGTTAGTTACCATTTTTCCATCTGCACCTAGCCAGTAGTTTCCTGCCCAAGCGTTTCTAGCCAATACTCCATTTTGATTATAGAAGTACCACGCATTTCCAGTCTTAACCCAGCCTTGAGCAGCTAATGCATCACTGCTAGCTACTGTGTTCACTGCGATTGGTGTAGCTAATACCGTTAGCACTCCCAATCCTAATTTTAATTTATTTACTTTCATAATAGTTCCTCTTAATTTCTTCTAAAATAATTCGATTTACATAAATACATATCTTACTATTTTATTATAAGTTTAATATTTTTTCAAAGAAATACCACAGTTGTAACATAATCTTAATATTAGCCACATATTTATTGACACCCTACCTTTCTTCCGATAAAATGAATATATAAAATTATAGGAAGGACTCGTATTTTACGAGAAGATTACACTATGACTGAAAAAATACTAGTAACTGGTGGAGCTGGATTTATCGGGTCTCACACTTGTATAGAATTATTAAACAATGGAAATGAAGTAGTTGTCGTGGACAACTTATATAATGCAAACAAAAAAAGTTTAGAAGTAGTAGAAAGAGTTACAGGAAAAAAAGTAACATTCTATGAAGCTGATATTCGTGATGAAGCAAAATTAGACGAAATCTTTGAAAAAGAAGGTAACATCTATGGTGTTATTCACTTTGCTGGATTAAAAGCTGTTGGTGAATCTTGCCAATTACCTTTAAAATACTACGATAACAACGTAGCAGGAACTACAACACTATGCCGTGTTATGGAAAAACACAACTGTAAGAACATTATCTTCAGTTCTTCAGCTACAGTATACGGAGATCCTCATGCATTACCAATTAAAGAAGATTTCCCATTATCTGTAACTAATCCATATGGACGCACTAAACTAATCTTAGAAGAAATTTTAGGAGATGTTTATTCAGCTGATAATGAATGGAATGTTGTATTACTTCGTTACTTCAACCCAATCGGAGCACACGAATGTGGAGATATCGGAGAAGATCCAACAGGAATTCCAAACAACCTACTTCCATACGTAATGCAAGTAGCAGTTGGTAAATTAGAGAAAGTTAATGTCTTCGGTGATGACTTCGATACACATGATGGTACTGGTGTTCGTGACTACATCCACGTAGTAGACTTAGCTCGTGGTCACGTAGCTGCCCTTAAAAAATTAGAAAAAGGTAGCGGACTAACTAAATACAACCTAGGAACAGGAGTAGGATACTCTGTATTAGATATTATTAAGAGTGCTTCTGCTGCTGTTGGTCGCGACTTACCTTACGTTATCGCACCACGCCGTGCAGGAGATATCGCTGCATGTTACGCAGACGCTTCAAAAGCTAAAGAAGAACTTGGTTGGGAAGCTCAGTACGATGTAAAACGTATGTGTGAAGACTCATGGAGATGGCAAAGTAAACATCCAAACGGATTCGCTGACTAAAGCCTATTAATAAATATTATAAAAACACTCGGAGTTAGAAAAAATCTAACTCCGAATTTATTATAATTAAATAGCCAAAATCAAAAAAAGCAAGGCTGTGAATTTCTTCACAAACTTGCTTTTATTTATATACTACCATAAATGGACCACCCGCAGAATTGTCCTCTAGTTCCATACTACGTTGATCCCAGATATCATCAACGTTGTACCATTTATTTGTCCTTTCTGGATTATCTGGATCTATCGCATGCGTCTTACCATTTTGGTAACCACTTAGGACTATCGCGTGCGTGCTATATCCTTTTACAAAAATTCCATGACCTACAGCACCATAGACAATATTTCCATTTTGTAATGCTGCTTTTAGATCATCTTTAGAATTAACAACACGGTAGTTACAGCCCCAGTGTTCAATAGCCGCAACAGCCCCAAGGCTAGAAGTTCCTGTGAACAGAGTATTCATCTCCATAGATGTATCATAAATATAGTCCGCGACTTGAACAGGTGTAACATTCTCCTTAAGACCCGAAATAATCATTGATAGTGATGTAGGCACACAACCTGTAGTCTTCATATTAGAGATTCCGTATCTCTTAGAACTCCATCTCGCATCCGCCTGATAATATTGTGGAAGTTTTACAGGTTTTACGAAATCTTTAGATTTTTCATCGTAAAGATGACTTATACTGTCTTCATTAGAGAAATATTCCCATTTTCCTTGCTGATCTTTTATCCAATCAGCCTTAACATGTCCTGTTCCAGTTAACAATAAGCTACCTACAAGAACAAAACTAATACCTTTTTTCATAAACCTGTCACCTCCATTTTTTCTAATAATTTTACTTTAAATTATACTATTTTTAATTAATAAAAACAAATGAGAGGAACTCAAAATTATAATTTCATAGAAATTAATTTTGTTCGAGTCACCTCTCATAAATTTAATATATTCGAAAATCTATCTAAGATATTTTAAATATTATCTCTTTACCAATTCTTATTTAGATATTCAGAGTAAATTTACTATATCTTAATACGCTGGTCTTGCATAACCTTTAATGTAGCTAGAATTCCAGTTATAAGTTTTTCTTTTAACTGAAGGATTTTCACCACTTCCTGCATATGCAATTGAGTTACCTTCGATAGTAGTGATTACACCGTTATTTACTGATTCAACGATACCGATATGGTCTGCCCAACCTCCACCGTCCCAGTCAAATGTAACGATGTCTCCTACTTTAGGTTGAGTTTTTCCTTTCCAGATACCTTTTTTCTCCATGATACCGATGTGACGTTGAACACCACATTCTCTACCGATAAGGTCACTTAGACCTGCTTGTTGGAATACTGTTGTAACGAAAATATCACACCAGTCATCATCATACGTCGCAGTATATCCTACTGGTTTTGGATCTACTGAGTTATAAGCATCAACGATTTTCTTGTGCTCTCTTGTTCCTGTTTCAACACCCATATATTTACGAGCAATATCAAGAACTCTATTTAGGTTAGTGTTGTTAGCTGGATTTTGAACCCAAGCTCCATTGCTTCCTACGAAGTAACGGTTGTTATCTACCCATTTATTTGTAGCCATTTTACCGTCAGCTTCTAGCCAATAGTTTCCTGCCCAAGCATTTTTAACCATTTGACCTTGTGCATTGAAGTAGTACCAAGTGCTTCCACTCTTAACCCAACCAGTGTGTTTCCCTGTTGGAACTGGATCTTCTTTTTTCTTATCTTTATCCCAAGCTCCATTAGCTCCTACATAGTAACGGCCATTATCTACCCATGCGTTAGTAACCAGCTTACCATCCGCACCTAACCAATAGTTTCCTGCCCATTTATTACGAGCTAGTGTTCCATCTTCATTGTAGTAATACCAAACGTTGTTTTCTTTTTTCCAACCACGTTTTTTCTCTTCTGGTTTTTTATCTTCTTTTTTCTTATCTTTTTCCCAAACTCCATTGGCACCTACGTAATAACGATCGTTATCTACCCATGAACTTATCGCCATTTTACCGTCAGATCCTAGCCAGTAACTTCCAAGCCAAGCGTTTTTAACCATTTGACCTTGATGGTAATAGTACCATGAGTTACCGTCTTTTACCCAACCTTGTTTTTTCTCTTCTTGTTTCTTAGCATTTTTATCCCAAGAACCATCTGCACCAACGTAATAACGACCATTATCTACCCATGAGTTCGTCGCCATCTTACCATCAGAACCTAACCAGTAGTTTCCTTGCCAAGCATTTCTAACCATGATTCCTTGGTTATAGTAATACCAAGTGCTTCCTTCTTTTACCCAACCATTTTTCTTCTCAGCTGGTTTTGGAGCTTCTTGTTTCTTAGCGTTTTTATCCCAAACACCATTAGCACCTACATAGTAACGTCCTCCGTCTACCCATGTATTTGTCGCCATTCTACCATCAGAACCTAGCCAGTAGCTTCCTATCCAAGCGTTTCTAACGATATTCCCTTGGTAATAATAGTTCCATGCAGAACCATTTTGAACCCAACCTTGTTTCTTAACTTCAGCAGGTTTTTGAGCACCTTTTACCCAAAGCCCATTGCTTCCTACGTAGTAGCGGCCTCCGTCTACCCACGCATTTGTCGCCATTTTCCCATCTGCACCTAACCAATAATTTCCTTGCCAGGCATTTCTTACTGCATTACCTTGATTATTATAGAAGTACCATGAAGAACCACTTTGCACCCAACCTTGAGCTGCATGTGCTTCAGTACCAGCTACTGTGTTCACTGCAATCGGTGTAGCTAATACCGTCAGTACTCCTAATCCTAATTTCCATTTATTTTTTCTCATAATAGATTTCCTACTCCTTGCTCATATTATAATACATTCATGCATTTTCTATTATATCATTAAGCTATCCCTTTTGATATTACAAGTTAGTTACAAATATAGACAGGCTAAGATTAGCCTGTCTTCATGATTTCATATTTTATTCTTTATAATATTCTTTCTTCCAACTAAAACCTTTAACTAATCCAACTAAAGTTCCTAATCCATAACTGAAATGCACTAGGAATAGTAAGATTGGAATCAACAACATCGTTGCGTTGAACTTATTATTAATAATAGTCATCAAAGTAACGAGAATTGTGAATAAACCATAAGCTATCACAAGAAGCACGGCAAATAACTTCGTCAAAGGCAACATCAATAAACTAAAGATTATTCCCAAAACAAATACAAAAGGAACGAAGTGGAAGATAGAAAAGGCCTTAGGATAAACATGACTCACTTTACCAATCCAATAACCATTCGAATATTTTTGTTTTAACATTCTATTTACTGTCGGTCTAGTATATTGATATGACAATATATCGTTGCTATAACGAATCTTATAGCCATTTTTTCTAATTCGATAATGCAGTTCATTATCCTCTACACGTCCCACTTTTTCATCCAGTAAGCCAATCTTATCAAATATTTCCTTTTTATACATCCCTTGGAAAACTGAACTTACATATTGTTTAGAAGTCTGTTTACGATAATTCGCTATACCACTACCAAACATATTCTCCTCGACCAACAATAATGTCTTACTTAGATTATCTTCATTTTCGATAATATTTGGGCGTGGTCCTCCGCAAACATATTCTCCATTCTCAATAACTTTAACATTATTCTCAATAAAGTTCTCGGTAATATGTGAGTGGCAATCTACTTTAAGAATACATTCTCCTCTTGCAGCCTTTATACCTACATTCATACCAGCTGACAATATTACCTTAGGATTTTTTAATAATACTACATCATAAAAATCATGATTACTAGCTTTGAAACCTTCTAATATTTCCCAACTTTTATCTTTTGACATTCCATCTATAAATATTAATTCTATCTTGCTGTGATCATATGTCTGATTCTTAAAATCTTCTATTAATCTTGGTAAAAACTTTTCCTCATTTAAAAGTCCGATTACAACCGAAACTAACATAGTTATCTCCTTTATCAAAAAGGAAGCTAGATTAAAATACTAACCTAGCTCGTCCCTTTTTATCTGTCTTTTCTTCCTAATTTTTCATTAGCGCTGAACATTATACTTGCGATAGATTCACCCCAATATGGTGCAGTCGCGTAGTTAACATTCATACCGCCTGCTTTGTTTCCTAAGTATGCTCCGTTAGCTGGATATCCCGAATTGTGTAGATACTTAGAATTAATCCAACGTGCAGCTCCCATAATACCACTATCTACATCATCAAATTTAGTCGCAGAAGTATATGGAGTGTCATCATATGCAGAAATTCCAAAGAAATTATTTTTATCTTTAGCGATTTTACTTCTTCCCCAAGCACTTTCTAAAGCACTGTGCGCTACTAAGTATAAAGCATTAACTCCGTATCTTTGTTCGGCAGCTTTAAATGTAGCTCCTTTACCAGCTAATTTACTGTCATTAGCTCCCATTAGGCTGTATAGTCTATTAATATCAGCCGCAGTGTAATTCGTTCTAGATTTTAAATTAGAAAATTGGAATGGGTGATCTAATTTGAATGTTCCGAAGTTAATACCATCTGCTGAATAATATGATTTACCAACTTGCATATTTGCATTGTGATAAGCAACCATCACTTTAGTATATGGAGAATATCTGTGATAAACATATCTTCCATCACTTACGTAATCCGGAATGAATGTATCATTAGAGTCAATTGCAGTTACTTGACTAGCATTAACATAACCTGTAAGTCCCGCTACTTGAACAGGGATTCGGCCATTCGCAGTTGATCTGTTATCTCTAAATAATACTGTATCTTTAGAAACATGAGATAAGATACGACCGTTTGCATCATATACAGGAATATATAATGATTTTACTTTGTAATAACTTGAATAGTTTATACCATGTCCTGCATTTTTAACCCATGCTCCAGAACCGTCTACATAATAACGTCTATTATCTACCCATGCATTAGTAGCCATTTTTCCATCAGCTCCTAACCAGTAGTGTCCTGCCCATTTATTACGTGCTAATGTTCCATTTTCATAGTAATACCATGTGTTTCCTTCTTTTACCCAGCCGTTCTTTTTAACTGCTGTTTTTACTTCTGGCTTCTTAGCAGATTTATCCCATAGACCATTAGCACCTACGTAGTAACGACCGTTATCTACCCATGAGCTTTTCACCATCTTTCCATCTGCACCTAGCCAGTAGCTTCCTACCCATGCATTTTTAGTAATTTGACCTTGGTAATAGAAGTACCATGCGTTTCCTTCTTTTACCCATCCTTGTTTTTTCTCCACAGGTTTAGCCGCTTCCGGTTTCTTAGCGTCTTTCACCCACGCTCCGTTAGTACCAACGTAGTAACGTCCATTATCTACCCATGAGCTTTTCGCCATTTTACCATCAGCTCCAACCCAGTAAGTACTACTGATCCATTTATTACGAGCTAATGTTCCATTGTCGAAGTAATACCAAGTGTTCCCTTCTTTTACCCAGCCGTTCTTTTTAACTTCTGGTTTTGGCGTTTCTTGTTTTTTAACAGTTTTATCCCAAACTCCATTGGCTCCTACGTAGTAACGTCCACCATCTACCCATGAGTTTGTCGCCATTCTTCCATCGGCTCCTAACCAGTAGCTACCTATCCAAGCATTTCTAACAATATTTCCTTGGTAATAGTAGTTCCATGCTGAACCGTTTTGAACCCAACCTTGTTTCTTAACTTCTGGTTTAGCTGCAGCAGGTTTTTGAGCACCTTTTACCCAAAGACCGTTACTTCCAACATAGTAACGTCCACCATCTACCCAAGCATTAGTCACCATTCTTCCATCGGCTCCTAACCAGTAGTTTCCTGCCCAAGCGCTTCTTGCTAATGTTCCATTTTGATTGTAGAAGTACCAAGCATTTCCAGTTTTAACCCAGCCTTGTGCTGCTAACGCATCACTACTAGATACTGCATTCACAGCTATTGGTGTAGCTAATACTGTTAATACTCCTAATCCTAATTTCAGTTTATTTCTTCCCATTTTTTATAGTCCTCTTTACTCATTGTTATGCATTGATAATTATACCATAGTTAAGCCATTTTTAGGGTTACAATTAGATTATTTTTTATTACATCTATATTACAAATAAGCAAGAAATATTATTACTTAATTAGAATAATAAAAAAGAATGGAGATTATCTCTCACATTCTTCTTTCAGTATTTCTTCTAATTTGTTATAGTCTTTTACACTATCGATTTCATAGATGCTATTAGGTTCTAATTCTTCTACATAAACATCTAATTTCTCGATATTATCTTTAACCATATTATCCCAGTACAAGTTCATGAACTCATTACTTTCATAAGTCTTATCGATAAAACTTACGATTTTCTCTGCAGTTTCCTTATCCCAGAAAGATACACCACTAAGGATTCTTCCTGCTTTACTGTCTACGATAATATCTTGAACCTTATAATCATCACCATAAATTAAGAACCACTCATTCTCGCAATCTTCACGATAAACGCTGAAATATGTTGAACGATCGATATCAACTCTAAACATATTTTTAAATAAATAGTTATCAGCATCGATTACATAACTATCTGCTAGTTTTTCCTTAACTAAGTATAATGAGTAGAAGTTGTTATACTCAGCGTATTTATCATTGAATACTAGTTCCACATTATACTTTTCTTTTAAATAATCAAATTGTTCATGTAAGTATCCAACAACGACGGTTATTTCATCTATTCCTTTTTCTTTTAAAAATTCTATTTGATACTCCACAAGTGGCTTATCTTTAACCTTTATCAAAGCCTTTGGAGTATTGTCTGTCATCGGTCTAAGACGCGTTCCTAAACCTGCAGCCAATATAATTGCCTTCATTATCTATTTGTTACTCCTCTCTAACAATAACATAAACACCTAATATGATAATAATAGATGTAACTACTAATTGTAAATTCACTTCTAACGCGACAAAAATCATTGAGAATAATATTGTCCAAACAACATAACTGACATTAAGTCCTGTAGCCTTCGCTGGTTCTAATCTATTAATAGCCATATAGTATAGAATGTAAGATACCATATTACTAACTACGAAGAAAATAATAAGCCCACCGAATTTAACGTCAAGACTAGTCTCAATTCCTAAACCGTTGAATGAGATTATTACTAAATACGCTAAAAATGATGTCACCTGACGAATTAATAAAGTCTCTAACTCATTAAGATTATTTTTCATTGCATATGAACTAAGAACACTCTCACTACCCCAAGCAACTGCACAGATTAATGCGAACATAAACCCAAGGTAAAATGATTCAACCTGTTCACTCTTATAACTTTGAATGAAAATACCAACAATAATAAGTGCAATTCCTAAAATAGTTTTTGATGAAACTTTATTTTTTAAAAATATAACAGCTAGTATCACCGATACAGCAGGATAAATCGCTGTAATCGAAGATGTCAATCCACTTCCTATATACTTCACCGCATATAGATTACACTGCATTCCGATAGGACCCGCAAGTAGCGCACCTACAATAACACTAACACTTTTTATATTCGTAAATATCTTGAAATTAATTGTTTTATACTTAACTAAAATAATCGCCAATAAAACAAAAATACTAATAAAATCATGGATTACCGCTACCGCAAAAGGCGAAACATTATAAAGTGAAAATATATACGCACTTATCGCAAGTCCCAGTCCCCAAAACATACCAGATAAAAGTCCAGCCGATACACCTATTTTATTTTTCATAACTTTCTACATACTCCTTCAAATTCTTAACCGCTCTTAAATATCTGTCTTTTCCATAAGATCCAAAGTCCGCACCTTGTTCTTCTTTATAAATCGTCCACAAACTCCACAGGAAGTCCTGTAAAATTTTATAAATCATAATCTTAGCTACGCTAACTGGAGTATCTTCACTGAAGTACGCTTTGAAGAATTCTCCTTCTTCAGCCTTTCTGAAGTTAGACTCTAAGAAAAGCGCCGCTAAATCCCACATCGGATCATTCATCGCAGAATATTCCCAGTCAATAAGGTAAACACGACCAGTCTCATCTTCGATGAAATTCTCCGGTACAAGATCGATATGGCAAGATTTTCTATCAACACCAATCTCTTCTAGATGATTTTGTAGAGAAAATACCTTCTCCCTTATCTTCTCATAATAAGGATAATTGATATTCCCTTCAATCAGACTCTCATATTTTTTAATCTCGTCAAAGACTCTAAACTCACCTTCAAGAACCTTCCCAGAGCTATGTACTTTTTTTAGTATATTCGCAACTTCTTCTTTCTTTGCTTTTAGATAATGTGCATCAAAAGTCATTGCATTTTCAATATATTCATTTACTTTTATTCCAGATTCAATATCAAAGATATAGTTTTTCACATCTAAACCTAAATCAGCAAGATTCGCAAGATTATTCTTCTCCGCAATCCTATTGATTAGCTTATCAGTTCCTTTACCAAAGAACTTAACTATATACTTGTTACTCGTAGTCTCAACTAGATAATTACTATTTGTCATACCACCTAGTTGTTCTACTTTTACTACTTCCTCAGATTCAGTAAGTAGTTTTTCTATTTTACTTTTTATTAGTTGTTTCAATGTAAAGCCTCTTTTCTACATTACAATATTACTTACCATTATAACATAAAATGAGATAACTCATAGTATTTTTACTATAATTTTTCATTGATAATAAAAAAGAGAATGACTCAAAATTATGATTTTTGGAAAATCAATTTTGTTGAGTCACTCCCTAATCCTATTTCTAAAATATATTAAACAGCTTTCATAATATTCTTTTCAATAATTATTATTAATTTTTTTATGTAATATGCAGAAACAATACTAACAAAAAAAACAACAATAGTATAAAGTACATCATTTACATTTGATGACACAAAAAACTTACCAAAATAATGCATAACTAAGCCATGGATCATATATATTTCAAATGATATATCTCCTAAAAAATCCAGATATTTATTTGAAAAGTTGAGTTTATTTGTCAGCAATAAAAAATAAACTACAAAAACCATTGTACAAATATTTCCAACTATTCCATAATAAACATATTTATTTGTAATCCCAATATTTTCCATAATAACTTCATAATGGCGAAATATGTACATCAACACACTGAATAAAACGAGAGAAATAAAATAATTTTTCTCTATAATTTTATCTATAGAAACCCTATTTTTCATCCAAAAAATACCTAGTAAAAATGCCATTATACTAACATATTCCCAATCTCCATGATCTTGATACGCCTTCCAAAAAATATAAAATAACGTTAAAACTATTAGCGTATAAAAAGAAGTTTTTGAATTATTCCTCACAAAAGAAATATAGAAAATAACATATAAAACTATTATACTATTAATAAACCAACCATTATAAATTATATTGCTGTGATCTTTCCAGAATGATAGGAAAAAGTCCATATTAATAACTTCCCCTAATATCGCTCTATAAATGACATAAATAACTATAAAAACATAAAACGGTATAAATATTCTAACCAATCTTTTTCTTAAGAAATTTTTCATATAATTCACGTTGTTACTATACTGGAAATATAATCCATAACCAGATAGGAAGAAAAACAATGCTACTATATATCGTCCCATATATTCAAAATTCGAAAAATTTTCACCAGTTGTAACTTTTTGAGAAATATGGTGAAAAATTATTAGTAAAGCTAAGAGTCCCTTTAGTGATTTAGTCGATTTATTACTTAAATAATCAACATCTGTTTTCGGTATAAGATAAACAAATAATGAAATTAGTAATAATATAAAAATGTCCACTCTGTCCTCCTTTTTAGCATCTAAAAATATCCTTTGAATTAAAAATTATTTTCTTTAAAAACACACATAAATATTTTTTAATTCTTCATCACTTAGCATTATAACATAAAATATAAAAATTCATAGAAATAATATTACTATTTTTAATATTACAACATAAAAAGATGATTCAGAAAACCTTCTTGATAGATTTTCATGAATCACCCTATTAATTTTATTCTATTACTTTAGTTAATTGACAACAGAAATTCTCTTAATTATATATCCCACTTAAACACTGTCTTAAAGGCTGTATTTAAGTCCGTTGCGAACACCCTATGAATGTCTTTAATATTTCTCACGGGTTGTTCAAGTTCAATAATATTCTTGAATCTTCTTTCGAATTTCTTGTTACTCAGCATCTCAATAGCTTTTTCAAAGTCGACTCTACCTGAACGTGATGAACCTATTAGAGTTAGCCCTTTTTCTAAGATATCACGTGTGTTAATATTTACCTTATATTCACTAACTCCCATAAGTACTAGACTACCTTGTGGTTTGATGTACTTGATTAAGTCATTTATCGCGTATCCACTACCATCGCCTCCACAACATTCTACACCATGATCAAAAGTTAAGTCTTCAGGAATATCATCTGTGATGTATCTTTCTTTTGCGAAACTGAATAGTTCTAGTTTCTCCCAGTGGCGACCTATTACGATTATCTCACACTCAGGAAGAGTGTAGTTTATTATATTCGCCATTACATAAGCAAGACTACCATCACCGATTATCGCTATTCTATCTTTTTTACTATGTGAAGTTTTTAAGAATCTATCCATTGCGTGCATACCTACACTTATGAACTCTGTAATAGCCGCAACAGAATCTTCCACATCGTTATAAGCTACCACTCTATCTTTAGGTAAAGCTACGAATTCTCTCATAAATCCATCGAAACCACTTGATAAGAAGTGTGTCCCTGGCATGTAGTTTTCATAGAATTCTTCATCACTTTGTCTTGGTGGTTGGTTCGGTATCATTACTACCTTTTGTCCTACTTTATATGTTCCTGTAGGGTCTGCGATTACTATTCCCGCACATTCGTGAATTAATGCCATAGGTAGCTTTTTAGCTAATACCTTAGGATCTCTTTTCCCTTGATAGTATCTTTGGTCTGCGTGACACAGTGCCATGTAGTTTGGACGGATGATGATTTTATCACCATCATTTATGTTCTCTTCGTTGTATTTTACATTAATAAATTTCGGTTTAATTAATTGATATATTTGATTTATCATATTATTCGTCCTCTAGCATACTCTTAGCTATCTTAAGGTCAGTTACTGTAGTTATTTTGATGTTAGAGTATTCTCCCTTAGCTAGTGCTACTTTTTTCCCTTTTATAACGAATATCTTACATGCATCTGTAAGTATTTGTTTTTCTTCTTTGTCTAATGAGTTATATAAGTTTAGGAAATCTAAACATTTGAAACTTTGTGGTGTTTGCCCTTGGTAGTAGTGTGCTCTGTTTGGAATATTTGAGATATATTCTCCATTAGTGCTTTCTACAATGGTATCAACAGCTTCTACTACTGTGTCTACTGCATCACTTTCTTTAGCTAGACGTATGTTGTCTTTAACAATTCTAAGTGTAATAAATGGTCGAACTGAATCGTGAGTTACGATAATATCTTCATTAGTTAAAGGTCTATATTCATTAATTCTATTAATGATGTTTTCAATAGTTGTATTTCTATCAACACCACCAGGTGTAATAATGATTCTATCAGCAAACGCTGAAACATATTGTTCTACTAAGTCTTCAGCATGAGATACCCAATCTTCATGAACACCGACTACGATTTTTTCGATTTCAGGCTCTAATAAGAACTTCTCAATTGTGTGGATAAGAATTGGTTTTTTTCCTAATTCTAGGAATTGTTTTGGCATATTACTTATTCCCATTCTAGTTCCTGTTCCACCCGCTAATATTCCTGCGTATATCATTTTCTCGCTCCTTTTAAATACTATTTTTTCAATATATTATCTATCTTATTATATCATATAAAAACAATAAACTTCAAAAATCTTCTATTAAACCTATAATTTTAAGCTAATGAATTGAAAATATGATATAATGTAAAATAGAATTTTAGAAAGGATTTTCTTTAAATGAAAAGCATAAAAGTTAATGCATTAGCAAGTTTAATGGTTAACGTTCTAAACATAGTTTTCCCATTAATCACTAATCCTTACTTAACTAGAATACTTAGTAAATCTAACTACAGTTATTTCAATACAGCAAATACATGGGCTAGTTTTGTAATACCACTTGCTGCATTCGGAATATATAACTATGGTATTAGATCGATAAGTAAAGTGAAAGACGATAAAAACAAAATTAACTACGTATTTTCAAAACTATTCTATATATCAGTAGTAACGTCAATTGCGATAACTGCTCTATATTTTATATTTATTAGCGTAGGAACACATGATACTGAAAATTTAAAAATCTTATACTATATACTTGGAATTCAAGCCTTATTCCAATTTTTAAATATCGAATGGATGAACGAAGCATACGAAAACTACACATTTATTCTCTATAAAACTTTATTTATTCGAATCGCAATGTTAGTATCAATCTTCGCATTCGTTAAAACAGAAGATGACATTATACCGTATGCAATCATAATGAGTGCAACTACTATTCTAAACTATCTACTAAGTTTCTTATGGATAAAAAGAGAAGTTTCATTTGTTAAGATTGATATCAAAGACTTATTAACATCTACAAAAGCACTTACTACAATGTTATTATTAGCGAATGCTAATATGCTTTATACACTGCTTGATAGAATGTTTATAACAAAGAGTCCAGATGAAAATTATATATCCTACTACACTATCGCATCAAGCATAGTAATGCTTATTGCAGGTGTGCTTAGTGGAGCCCTGAATGTCAGCCTTCCTAGATTAGGTTATTACTTAGGAAGAAAAGATCATGATTCATATGAGTATTTAATCAGACAAGGATCTTCCCTATTCTTCTTCCTGATGATACCAACTAGTATCGGAATAATGATTCTAGGGACATATGCAACTGTTATTTATTCATCAGATAAATATTTAGAGGCAGGAATAGTAACAAGTATATTTGCGATTAGAACTATTATTTGGGCTATTGAGATGATACTAGGAAAGCAAATTATATTCATCAATGACTTCGAAAGTAAATTAACTTCATTTTACTTTATCGGTGGTGGATTAAATGTAGTGTTAAATTCAACATTATACTTCTGTAATATTTTCAAACCAGAATACTATATTGGAACAACAATACTTGCAGAAGGTTTAGTGGTATTACTAGAAATACAGTTCATTAAAAAACATAAACTGATAAACTTATCAGCTGTATTTTCTTCACTATACAAATATCTTGCAGTATCACTTGGTTTTATTCCAATATATTTCATTACAAAATTCGTGTTCCATGTTAATTCTTACGAAATTACATTAAACATGCTTATTATGGTCTGCACAGTCATAGCGATCTGTGGAATTTATTATTTAGTTGTTCTTACAATCTTAAAAGATTCAACAATAAACTATGCGATAAATATGGTGAAAAGTAAAATTAAAAAGAGTTAGAGATTTATTCTTCTAACTCTTTTTGGTTGTATACTAAATCCGGGGCATGGAAAAATTCCAGCCCCGGATTTCAATTTTTATATGCAAAAAGACAAATATCCAATATAATTAAAGTGTAGAAAAATAATTAACTAAGAAAGGATATTTGTCATGAATAATTTTATCACAAATTTACTATTAATAAAAGACCAAAATATAACTATGGAGGATAAACTTGATTTAATCAATGTAGATGGTCAAGATTCATTCATATTTCATGGAGCTTTATCATATGAACCAAAGTGTTGTACAAACTGCGGTTGTATGAAAGAAGGAAATAATATAGTTAAAAATGGATTCGGCGATCCTTTAAAAGTAGCTTTATTAAAGATGTCAGAATGCCCTACATACCTTAAATTAAAGAAACAACGCTTTAAATGTAGAGAATGTAATTCTAAGTTTTGTGCTGAAACATCATTTGTACAAAAGTACTGCAGTATATCTAAAAATCTTATATTTCACATTATGAAGAATCTTTCTAAGACACTATCATTTAAAGATATAGCTGAATTAAGTAATGTATCAGTATCTACAGTAGTAAGAGTAATGAAATCATGTAGAGAAGCTGTAGAAGTTAAGACTCATTCAAACCTACCAGAACACCTGTGTTTCGATGAAATAAAATCAACTAAAGATAGTAAAAATGGAATGAGTTTCGTATTCTTAGATGCTAAAACACATGATTTTAT